>JAJRQQ010000016.1 GCA_024280155.1 Bacteroidota bacterium | reverse complement strand
TTCCTTATTTCTCAATATCTCAAAGAACTCTTTCTGCCCTAAAATGCTAAACAAATAACACTCTAAATTTTCACTCCCTATCTTAACTCGTTAGCTAAGCGGGGTGCAAAGTTATGTAATCTTTTTTAATTAACAAGCTTTATTTGAAAACTTTTTAATCTTTTTTTTATTCCAATTTGTTAAACGCTTATCGTGCAAAGCGGCTGCAAAGGTATGCACTCTTTTCTTATTAGCAATGAATAAATTGAAAAAAATGAAAGCTTTTTTTCAATTTATCATCAACTTACTGATATACAAAAAAGTAGTACGCAAAGAAAATCACTAACTCTTTTGAGAATTAGTGATTTTAAAAGATTGTCAATGATTTCTCACCTACGATAAGGTCGTCATTAAATAAACAAATTATTTCTTTTGCTTCTTTTTAACTTTATCGAGCCATTTATCGCTCTTCATTTCTCCAAGAATATTAACTGTTTTTACGCGAGAATAATCTTCTGCAGCAAGGAGCATTTGTTCTTTAGTATCTCTTCGAATTAAAACCCCTCCACTTCCTTGGTTTTTCACCTCTATATAAAAGCCATCTTTTAATCTGGCTGGTTTAGTTGCTGGTCTTCCCATTAATCTATTTAAATTTAGTTATTAAAAATCGTTTGAATATACGAAATAAATACCTAACTCCAAGTATTTATCCCATTTTCTTTACATTATTTCATTTATCTTCGACTCAAAAAGAATCTGTCCTTCCCTAAACACAAAGTTCAATCTACTTTTATAAAGTAGGCATGAAACGATTTGATCTACTTCTTTATTTGAAAAAGGGGATTCTTTATACATTTTCGCTAAGGAAATTAAGGACTTACTTTTAACCAACTCATACCAAAGATCAATGTTTTTTGATTTACAATTAACTTCCGAAGGATTAGAATTCATTCTCCAATATCGAAGTACAACTTTATTCGCTCGAACAATTTGTCCTTTAATTCTGAAGTATAAAACGTTTTTTTCACTTTCGATAATTGCTTTCTTTTTTAGAGACTCCGCAACATGAATTCTAATCAAAATAAAATGTGATATATATAAGGTATGATATTCAACAATATCCGACAAATCATTTTCAGTAAATAAATCCTGTAACTCCCCTATAACTTCATGAGGATTGACACCTATTATCTTTGACTTCTCATTGACCCCCACAAATAAATCACCTCCGGTCGTATTCGCAAAAGAAGAAATAATTTGAACAAGCAATGCTTCATCCTCAATATTCGGAATAAAATGATTCTTCTCATTCATTCCATTTTTTAGAACTAAGCTCCAATCTTTATTCACTTGCTCCAAATCTCCCATGCTTTCATCGCTTGATGTTTGAGCATTGATTCTCCATTTAAAATCATCGCTCCATTATCTTCTGCATTCTGAAGAAAAAGTGTTTTTTTAGGATTGTAGATTAGGTCCACCACAAGATGCTCTTTCGTCAAACACCCGAACGGTATTTCTATACACTCTTCATTCTTTGGATACATTCCTACAGGTGTACAATTCACCAATAATTTACATGCATTAAGCATATTGTCATTTATTTCTTGATATGAGAATTGATTTTCAGCAGAAGGATTTTGAGAAATAAAAATGACATCTATTCCTAAATTCTTCAAAACATATTCTATTGCTTTCGAGGCACCACCTGTTCCAAAAATAATTGCTCTTTCATGTTTATTGGATAAAAAAGGTTTTATCGATTGATGGAAACCATAAGCATCAGTATTGTATCCAACAATTTTACCATTCTCAAAAGAAATAACATTTACAGCACCAATATTCTTTGCATCATCACTCAGCGCATCTAGAAAAGGAATGATTTCAATCTTATAAGGTATAGTCACATTTAATCCTGAAAAATCATTTGCTAAAACAGCTGGAATCTGACCTAACTTCTCAATTTCAACATTCACATATTCTGCGCTAATTTTTTCTTTTTCGAAAAAAGCTTTGAAATAATTTTTAGAGAAAGAGTGTTTAAGCGTTTTCCCTATCAGTCCGAATTTTTTCATCTATTTTTTCTTAGGGGCGAATCTTTCAAGGAAAATAATCAATAGAAAACCACCGATTAAACATCCTATCGCAGGTAATAGAAGTGCGTCACCTTCAAAATTAGAAGGAAAAACATTTTGCATCATCCAATCTTCTTTGCCATTAGAATGAATCACCAAAGGCTTATCTCCTATTTTAATTTTCCATGGCCAAACTTTATACAAAGAACCAATCATAAATCCAGTAAGCACGGCAATTGTTACTTCTTTAAATTTGCTAAAAAGATATTTTAACAATCGAGCAAATGTCAACAATCCAACAACGCATCCAATTCCAAAAAGAGAAATAATCAATAAATCTCTATCTTTTATTGCTGAAAGAACAATATGGTAACTACCTAAAAGAACGAGAATGAAAGAACCTGAAATGCCTGGAAGAATCATCGCACAAATTGCCAATGCCCCACTTAAAAGGATATACCATGAAGCTTCAACGTGTGCAACTGATTGAATGGAAGAAATATACAATGCAATCACAGCTCCAATAATCAAACTCAACCAAACAACTGCTGTCCACTTTTGAATTGTTTTCCCAACTAAAAAGATACTTGCGATGATTAATCCAAAGAAGAAACTCCAAATTAATACCGGATGAGTTTCCAGTAGATAAGTTACTCCTTTTGCTAGTGAAGCAATGCTAATGAAAATCCCTGCAAATAGAAAAACGAAGAAAGTTCCGTTGATGTGATTCCAAAAAGTTTTGAATCCTTATTTTCGAAGAATTTTAATTGCTCCGAGATTGATTTTATTAATGCTATCAATTAATTCTTCATAAATTCCAGAGATAAAAGCAATTGTCCCTCCAGAAACACCTGGCACAACATCTGCAGCTCCCATAGCGACACCTTTCAAAGACAATAAACCTAATTGGAGTGGAGTTCTTTTTTTCATTAATAAGATTCTAAATTTGATTCTACTTCTGCTATCCACCCCATAATTCCATTCTCCATCACGGCAATATTCGTAAAATTATAATCAACTTCTAAAACATTCCCCAAAGCTTCTGCTCTTTTTCCTGTTTTACACATTAAAATAAACTGATTTTCTTCTGTAAGCTCATTGATTTTATATGGAACCTCTGCCATAGGAATATGAACTCCTTCAATTTTACATACTTTGCAAATATCTCGTTCATACTTTTCTCTAATATCAATCAATGTTGCATTGTTATTAGCTACTAATTTTTGAACTTCGAGAGGTGGTATGAATTTCATTTGAATCAATTTTAGACAAATATATATAATTGATTTTATTTTTTCACTTTTACAGAAACAATCATCACAAAAGTAGCTACGATTTCTCCCAAAGTATTTTTTGCTTGAACCTCTATGTTTTGATTTATTCTTTCATTGATGTTTGCGGATTTTTCGATTGCTTCTTTAATAAGGAGACCTTGAGTTATGCTAAAAAACACATCTGACTCTGCTCTTTTTAGAAATTCGGCATTCATTCCTTTGAAAGCAAATGAAACTTTATGTCCCAAAGTCTCTGCAAAATAAAAGGCATGAATTCCTGCAGCTATATCTGCTCCAACAGCTAACGCTCCGAAATACATCGAATTCAGGTGATTCTTTGTTTTTCTTCTGAACTTTATTTTCACCAAAACTTCTTCATCTGTTATTTTAAGAAGACGCGGACGAACAAAAGCAATCAAGGGAATTTTAAAGATGCCTAGAAGCCAAAGATTCCACTTCATTCTTTTTAAAGTAACAACCTTAGTTTTCTTCATACTCTTTTTTTAATTTTTCGATGATTTTTGCCATTGGTAGAATTTCGTTGACATGCTGAATTGAAGGCCCTGCACACCAAACAGTTTTATACGTTGAACTAAAAGCCGCTTTCTGTAAACTTTTCATTCCTTTAAAGAATGTAAAAGCTTTCATCCATTTTTTTAGTCGTTTATTCTTATTCAGAAAACGTTCTAAAGCATTCTGTTTGGTGCCCACTTTCTTTACATAATCCGTATTAATAACTGTACATGGCGTGCCAGAAAGTTTTGTAGTCATCACAATATCGTTTTCGCCATAATCAACACAAGCTTGTTTGTATTCTTGTGAAACACCGGCCTCTTCTGAAGCAATAAAAACACTCCCCATGGAAACACCATCCGCACCAAGGTCTATCATTTTTTTCAATTCATGACCGTTTCCAACTCCACCTGCAGAAATCACAGGAACTGAACACTCTTCTTTCAGTTGAGGGATTAATTCTTTGTATGAAATTGGACCTGCATGACCACCGGCTTCTTTGTTGACTGCAATCACAGCATCCGCACCTAATTTTTCAACTTTCAAAGCAAATTCTTTATTCACTACATCGCAAAAAACTTTAACTCCATTTTTATGTGCTTCAATTATCGTTTCTTTTGGTGACCCTAAAGAAGTAAGAATGAAATCGACTTTTTCTTCGCAACAGACTTTTAATTGTTCCTTGTAAAGAAAATTCGATTTATTGACGATTAAATTAATTCCAAAAGGTCCACCAGCTTCTTTTTTTATAAAACGAATCGCATCCCTTAGCTCATCAGTTGTACGATAATTCAAAGCTGGAATTGCTCCTGTAACACCAGACTTTATTGCTTCAACAATCATTTCTTTATTGGAAACCAAAAACATTGGTGCGACAATAATCGGAAAATCAATGCCCAACATTTTACTCAACGGAAGTTCTTTCGGATTTTTCATGACGTGAAGATAAGAAAAAATACTGTGCATACATATAAAAAAGTGTGGATTTTGCGCAAAAGAATGAGCTATCTGTTAAAATCTCATTTTTCTTCCGGAACTTTACTTATTTTTGCCTTATGACAAAATCTGCAGCTTGGATAAATGCAATGCGATTGAGGACGCTTCCTCTTTCTCTTTCTGGGATTATTATCGGCTCTGCAATTGCTCATTACCAAGGTTTTTGGAATGCAAACATTTTCATCCTTGCCATTGTAACAACGATTCTTTTTCAAATTCTTTCCAATTTTGCCAATGACTTAGGCGACAGTCAGAAAGGAACAGATAATGACGAAAGAGTTGGTCCAACAAGAGCTGTTCAATCTGGTGAAATTTCTTCTTCTGAGATGAAAAAAGCTGTTATTTTCACTTCAATCCTCAGTTTTTTTAGTGCTGGCAGCTTGATTTACGTTGCGTCCTCACAAATGAATTCATCAACGATTTATTTTTACATTGGATTAACAATTGCGAGTGTTTTTGCTGCAATCACCTACACTGTCGGTAAAAAAGCATATGGATATCACGGCATGGGCGACCTTATGGTGCTATTCTTTTTTGGAGGTGTGAGTGTTTTAGGTGTCTATTCTTTGTATGCTCCGACATTCTTTCTAGACAATGTTCTCGTTGCCCTTTTTGTTGGACTGCTTAGTGTTGCTGTTTTAAATCTCAATAATATGCGAGATTATAAGAATGATAAAGCATCGAATAAAAACACATTGGTTGTACAAATGGGGCCGAATTATGCTAAATTCTACCACGTGATTCTAATTCTTACTGCTATTTTATCTTTAGCAATTTTCATTGCTCGCCAAGAAAACTATTTACTTTTCTATGGAATGATTCCTGCAATTTTCCTTCTTTTTCACCTAAGAAAAGTAATGGCAACAACTAAAGCAGAAGATTTTGACCCTGAACTCAAAAAAGTAGCACTGACCACATTTGCAATTTCTATTTTAACCTCCATTCTTTTATTTTCTTCCTAATGAAAGCAAATTTCCACAAAAAGACTTTTCATTTTAAAACTCCAAGCGGCACAAGTCGTGGTGTATTGACGGAAAAACACGCTTGGTTCATTGAAGTTTGGGAAGAAAATTCCCCAGAAACAAAAGGAATCGGAGAATGCAGTGTTATCCCTGGCTTATCGCCAGATTTCATTTCATTTGAAGAATACGAATCAAAATTAGAAGAAGTTTGCACGAATATAGAGACGGATTTGACCGAGTGGCCATCCATTCAATTTGGTGTTGAAACAGCATTGCTCGATTTGCAAAATGGCGGAAAAAGAATTTATTTTGAGAATGCATTCTCTCGTGGTGAGCAAAAAATTGACATCAATGGGTTGATTTGGATGGGAGAAGAAGCTTTCATGAAAAAACAAATTGACGCAAAGGTTAAAGCAGGATTCACCACCATAAAAATGAAAATTGGAGCCATTGATTTTGAGGCAGAAGTAAAATTACTCTCCTACATTCGTTCTCAATATTCTGCAAAAAAATTAACACTACGCGTTGATGCAAATGGTGCTTTTGATTTAAGCGAAGCACCTGAAAAACTAAAAATACTATCCGAATTAGATATTCATTCTATTGAACAACCGATTAAAGCAGGGAATTGGAATGAAATGGCAGAACTATGCGGGGAATCTCCACTAAAAATTGCATTAGATGAAGAATTAATAGGTGTTCACTCGACAGAAGAAAAGAAAAAACTTCTCAAAACAATCCAACCTCCTTTTATTATTCTAAAACCCAGTTTACACGGTGGGATTTCAGGTTGCAAAGAATGGATTGCTTTAGCTGAAGAATTCAATATTCAATGGTGGATGACATCTGCTCTAGAATCGAACATTGGTTTAGAAGCCATTTGTCAATTTGTAGCAGAATATAATATTTCCCTTCCTCAAGGATTGGGAACAGGTTCATTATACACAGACAATATTGAGAGTAATTTAGTCGTTACTAACGGACAAATCAAACAACAAAAATGAAAGGATTTCTAAACAATTTATCACTAAATCATAAAGTATTCCCATTGCTATTTTTCATTTTTGGAATTTGGTTTTATTGTTTTAGAATTCTCGGTTTGGGTTTCGAATTTATCCCAGGTGATTTAGGAGATGCCCGTTTCATTAATTTCTTGCTCGAACACGGACACCAATGGATGCATGGAAATACAGAAGGGTTCTGGGATGCCAATTTCATGTATCCTTTCCAAAACACAATTGCTATCTCGGACAATATGTTGGGAACAATGCCCATTTATTCACTTTTCAGAAGTCTGGGTTTTTCTGTAGAAACTTCATACCAATTGTGGTGGGTCGGCATTTACGCTCTCAATTATTGGATTGCCTACTTTGTAACAAAGAAATGGTTCAACAGAATTGACATTGCCATTATCGTTGCATGGATTTTTGCTTTTACAATCTTCAACATCGGGCAAATAAGTTATTTGCAAATGTCTATTCGTTTTATGGTGCCAGTTGCATTCTATGCTGCAACGAAAATGATTGAAACAAAACAAATTAAATATTTTATCATTTATATATTTTCTATTGTCATCCAATTCTACAGTGTCATTTACACCGGTTTTTTCCTGCTGTACTTTAGCGCATTCTACATTTTTATTTATGCGGTAATAAAGAAAGATTATCTTTTCTTCACTTTTTTATTCTCCAAAAAAATCTATTAAAAACACTTTTCACATCTTCTATAGCTATTGCATTGATGTTATTACTCATTTCCCCCTATCTTCATATCGCTGATATTTTGGGCTACAGAACTTACGCAGAGGTAAAAGGAATGCTACCCACTTGGAAATCATATTTATTCCCTAGCAATACGAGTGTATTGTGGAGTTTTCTCAATGAGAACTTCAAACCAGCAGAAGCGTTTTGGTTGCATTACAATTTCATTGGAATGATTCCTACAATTGCTTTAGTTTCTATTCCTTTTCTGTGGATTTATTGGAAAGTGAAAAAGATTAAACCTTCTACGCTATTGTTAAGTATGAGTATTTCTATTTTCATCATATTTATCTTCTATTTTAAATTCGACAACGGCGATTCTCTTTACAAATATTTATTTCATCTACCAGGAATGAGAAGTATCCGCGTTATGAATCGTTACTTACATGTGGTATTGTTTCTCATTTTAATTCTCATGAGTACTTTCCTCTTAAAACTTCCCAAAAAATGGATACCTGTTATTCTTTTACTTGTGATTCTTGATAATTCATTTTACTCAGAAAACATCTACCGACAAGAAAAAAAGGTTATTACCGAAAGGCGAGAATCAACGATAAAATGGGTGGTAGAAAATAGAAAAGAAAAGGATGTGGCTTTTGCCATCATCAATCCCAACGAGCCATTTTTCATGACACATATCGACGCTATGTTAACTGCCTTAGAATTGAAATTCCCAACATTAAACGGTTACACAAGTCATGGTCCTGTTGAGCACAGTGAGTTTTTTCAAGAAGACAATATTGAAGGATTAGAAAAGTGGTTAAAATTTAATCACATTCCAAAAGATTCTGTACTCATACTATATCGGGATTAAACCAATCGTTTCAATCCTATCCTTTTTCTTGCAATATCAACTTCGACAACTTGTACTTTCACGTGCTCATGAAGTGAGATATAATCAGATGGATCTTCTACATATTCATTGGCAAGGTTCGATTTATGAATCAGTCCATTTTCTTTGATTCCAATATTCACAAACGCTCCAAAATTAGTTACATTGGTCACCAATCCTGTCAATTCCATTCCAACAATTACATCTTCGATGGTTTTCAATCGAGTATCAAACTCAAGAACTTTCACTTTTTTTCGAGGATCTAAACCCGGTTTTTTCAATTCTCCCAATACATCATTCAAAGTATACGTATCAACATCGGAGAATTTATTCTTGTCAATTTTAGCCAACAATTCATCATCCCCCATCAAATCTCCCACGTTTGCTCCAACACTTTTTGCTATTTTTTTCACCAAAGCATAGCTTTCCGGATGCACAGCAGAATTGTCCAACGGATTTTCACCATTCTTTATTCGGAGGAAACCAGCACATTGCTCAAAAGCTTTACTTCCTAGGCGTTTTACTTTTTTTAATTCAGAACGTGAATTAAATTGTCCATTCTCATTGCGATAATCGATGATGTTTTTAGCTAAGGTTTCTCCTAAACCAGACACATATCGCAATAAATATTCTGAAGCAGTATTCAAATCTACACCAACGGTATTCACACAAGAAACGACAACATCATCCAGTGATTCTTTCAATCTGTGTTGATTTACTTCGTGCTGATACTGTCCAACACCTACAGATTTCGGATCAATTTTAACCAATTCTGCCAAAGGATCCATCAATCGACGACCGATAGAAATTGCTCCACGCACTGTTACATCAAAATCTGGAAATTCTTTTCTTGCGATACTACTTGCAGAATAAATAGATGCGCCATCTTCATTAACAGAAAAGACATCCAAATCTCTATCAAAATGAATCTGTTTGACCAAGTTCTCCGTTTCTCGACCAGCCGTTCCATCCCCAATTGCGATTGCCTCAATTTTATATGCTTGAACTAACTGTGCTAATTTAGATTTTCCTTTGCCACTTTCTTTCTGAGGAGGATGCGGAAATATTGTAGCATTTGTTAATAAAGAACCTGTCTCGTCCAAGCAAACCACTTTACACCCCGACCGAAAGCCAGGATCAATGGCTAGAATTCGTTTATTTCCCAATGGGGCAGCGAGTAATAATTGCCTTAAATTCTTACTAAAAACTTTAATCGCTTCTGTATCAGCTTTTTCTTTCGCTTTTGACAAAACTTCATTCTCCAAAGAAGGTCTCAATAATCTTTTGTAGGCATCACTGCATGCGTTTTGAACAACTTCAGAAAGTTCACTTCTTCCTTTGACAAAAAAACGTTCAATTGTTTGAAGAGCATATTCTTCATTAGGACGAGCTTTTAAAGAAAGTAATCCTTCCCGATTTGCTCTAAAAATTGCTAAAAAACGATGAGAAGAACAACGGTTTAATTTCTCAGAATGGTCAAAATAATCTTTGTATTTCTGCGCATCATTTATTTTCGACTTTACCACTTTCGATGTTAAAACTGCATGATTTACAAAGCTATTTCTCAATCTTTCTCTTAAATCTGCATTCTCATTAATCCATTCTGCAATAATATCTTGCGCTCCAGCGATTGCTTCTTCAAAAACAACACCTCTTCTAAAATGACGACTAACAATATCCGTCAAAGAACGTCCTCGTTGAGACATAATTTCTTTTGCAATTGGTTCAAATCCATTCTTCTTTGCCTTTTCTCCTCGGGTCAATCGCTTTTGTTTGAAAGGTAAGTATATGTCTTCCAATTTATCAAGATCAAAACAATGAATAATTTTATTTTTTAAATCATTGCTTAATTTCCCCTGTTCTTCTATCACTGAAAGAATCGATTTTTGGCGCGTAGAAATGGTTTCATAATTCTTTGCTTCGTCACGAATGGCAGCAACACCAACTTCATCCAGACCACCTGTCATTTCTTTTCTGTACCGAGAAATAAATGGAATTGTTGCTCCATCTGAAAGTAATTGAACCACATTTTTTATTGATTTTTCAGAAAATCCCGTAAGCTTGAGAACGAATTCGATTTTAGTCATAAAAATGATTTTTAACAAAAATAGAAGAATTTAGAATAGAGTGAAGAAAATTGATTGAAGAGTGTGCTGTCTTCTATATAACAAGTTCAATTCTAAAAACTCAAAAAAATACTAGTTGCTTCTTTTCAATTTTACTATTTTAGCCAAACAAAAATTAAAGCTATGAAAAAAGGACTTATTGCATTTTCGATTTTATTACTTACAGCTTCTTGTGCGGAAAAAACTATTCCAAATGTTTCTGAAGTTGAGTTACCTACAGTTGAGTTAAAATCTGGGAAAGCGATTTACACAAAGAAATGTCACAGATGTCATAAATTGAAAACTATTGACAGCTATAGTGCAGAACAATGGGATAATATTCTTCCAGACATGGCACATAAATCACGTTTATCAGACAGTGATGAGGCATTGGTAAAAGCATACATTGCTTGGGAACTCGTAAACTAAAACGAATGTTTAAAAATCTCACTGTAATTGATGCAAGTTCTGTTTTAGCAGGACCATCTGTAGGTATGTTTTTCGCAGAATTAGGAGCTCGAGTGATTAAAATTGAACACCCTAAACATGCAGACGTTACGCGAAGTTGGAAATTACCCAAAGAAAATAGTGAAACAAATGTTTCTGCTTATTTCTCAAGTATCAATTACAAAAAAGAATATTTAAAACTTGATTTAAAGAAAGAGTCTGACCATCAACAATTCATTGATTTAATTGCGGATGCAGATATTCTTTTGACTAATTTCAAAAAGGGTGATGATATTAAGTTGAAAATTGAAGACACCAGATTGCACGGTGTTAATCCTCAGTTGATTATTGGAAAAATAAACGGCTACGGTACGGATAGTGACCGAGTGGCCTACGATTTAATTCTACAAGCAGAATCCGGTTTCATGTCCATGAACGGAACGCCAGAAAGTGGTCCTGTGAAAATGCCTGTTGCATTAATTGATGTTTTAGCGGCTCATCATTTGAAAGAAGCATTGCTTATTGCTTTGTTAGAACGAGAAAAAACGAAGCGAGGAAAAAGCGTGAGTGTTTCTTTGTATGATGCTGCAATTAGTAGTTTGGTCAATCAGGCATCCAATTATTTAATGTCAGAGCATGTTCCGCAGAGAATTGGCTCTTTACACCCCAATATCGCACCTTATGGGGAAATTTTTACAACGAAAGATGGTGCTTTGATTACTTTTGCTATTGGCTCTACTACTCATTTTGAAAAACTTTGCTCATTTCTGAATCTGGCAGAATTACCGAACGATTTTCGTTTTAATTCCAACCCTAATCGAGTGGATAATCGAGATGATTTATTTAAAATTCTCCAAGAAAAAATAAAGAATATTGATTCTGTTTCAATCCTATCTACCATGGAAAAAGTAAATGTTCCCGCAGGAAAAATTAAAGATTTAGCTGAAGTTTTTGAAACGAAAGCTGCACAAGATTTAATTCGAGAAGAAAATATTGAAGGGATTCAAACCAAACGTGTTGCATCAGTTGTTTTTAAAAATGATTGAAGTTAGAAGTCCGAAAAACGAGAAAGAATGGGAAGAATATTACCTTCTTCGCTACGAATTATTACGCAAACCTTTAGGACAACCTCGTGGTAGTGAAAAAAACAAAGGGGATGCTACCGGAAAACATTTCGCTCTATTTCTTGATAATCAACTCATTGGAGTTTCTCGTCTTGACACCATTGATTCTTCTATTTCTCAAATTCGATTCTTTGCTGTCTCAAAACAACACCAAGGCAAAGGATTTGGAAAGCAACTTTTAACTGGAGTTGAAGAATGGGCAATGAAAAATGGATATTCAAAAATTATTCTACAAGCCAGAGAGAATGCAGTGAAATTCTACGAGAGAAATGGATATCAATCGAAAGAAAAAACGCATTTACTTTTCGGAAAAGTACAGCATTATTTAATGGAAAAGGAATTATTTTAATTTTCTTTTATTATCGTAAAATGAAAAAACACCTGACAAAACGGCGAATAAAATAAAACGAATAACAAAAGCTAAAAGGTTAAAATCTTCATCCTCAAAAAAATGAATAAGCTCTATGAAAAGGGAAAACAATAAACCCTGTATAAAAAACACTTTCCATTTTAACTTAAAATATTCTCTCATTATTTCCCTTTCAATCTGTCGTTTATTTTCTTAGTCACTAATTTAAAAAGCAACTCGGTATCTTTCTGATTTAATTTTCTTCCAAAACGGACAGGTTTACCCAAGTATTCAAATTCAATTCTTTCTCCACCCGGCACCCAAGGTGATTTTTCCCAAGCAGCTTGAATGGATTTTTCTTTGGGTAGAATAACTTCCATTTTTTTGATATTCTCTATATAGTAAGGAACTGATTTCCCATATCCTTTGATGGATTTCTTGTAATAGAATGCCACCTCATCAATTTTAACCATTTCTTTTCCCCAAAGAAACCAAAAGAACGAACGAGTAACACGAAAAGCAAAGTAAAACCAAAATGCAAGGAATATAGCCAAGATTATCTTCTCTTGATCACTCAACGGTAAAACAAAGAAAGACCAAATAACAACTCCGCCAATGGCATACCACATTCCAACCCAAGCGCCCATTGCAGCTTTCACCCACGTGATATCTTGAGGATAAATAACCAATGTAGTTTTTTTATTCCCATCTAAAAAGCTAATTCTTTTTCCAATCCATTTCATGGAACAAAAGTAATAGATATTTCTTTTGATACAACAGTCAAGCAGTCATGATAATTTAAAATCACTCTTTAATAATTTTAATTTGCTTAAATCCAATTTTCAATAAATACATATTAGAATTCAAATTATTCATATCAAGTCGAATCTCGCCTTTCGAAACAACATCAAAAACTACTCGTTGAGTCACATCTCTTCCTAACATATCTATCAATTGAATAGAACTAACATCAATATTTTTCATTCTTATTGTTAGAATATCCTTAACCGGATTCGGATAAGCAAATAAATCATATTCATCTTCAAAATTCACACTTTTCACCTGAGAATAGACAATTTCTCCATTAAAATCAACCTGTTTTAATCGATAATAAATTGATTTCTCATGAACACTATAATCAATGAATGAGTAATCTAATTGTAAATTTGAATTACCAGCAGCATTCACTCTACCAATCTCTTTCCAATTTAGTAAATCAAATGAGCGTTCTATTTCAAAATAATCACTATTAACTTCAGTGATAGTTGACCAATACAGTTCTACATTTCGGTTGTTTTTCTCTACGCTAAATTCAACTAGTTCAACAGGTAAAGCAGTTGTTGTACACGGAAGACCAAATTCATCTCCCCAAACTAAAAACACAAAATCTGGATTATCAATGTATGGATTTCTATTTCCTTGAATTGCATAAACGGCATTGTTATGGTCAATTTCTTTCTGACTTACAGGATCCGCTGCGTGCCATTGCAATAAAACATTTAATGCCCAAGGTTCAATACTCGGGTAAGAAGTACCATCCATAAAACAATCTCCCCTGGCATTTAAAGTTTGCCATGCAGCCATTTTATGTTGATAACGAGTAACTACATAAAAGTATGTTCGGGCATAATCACCTTTAAATTCATCAATGGGTTCAAAATAATTTGTTCCTGTACAAGGATAACTAGCATTACCTCCAAAACTAACTCCATTGGACCCAACTGCAACAGGAGCTGTTACAACTCCAGGAGGATAATTACTTTTGGTAGAATTCATTGACCGGTCTGATGCATAAATATGGTGCATATCTGTATTAATTGTGTCTGAGAGTGTTGTTCCTCCCCCCCACCATGAACGTGGAAATGTATGCTCACGATTGTAGCAATTGCCTTCTCCACCAGGACATGAACCTTGGTCTCTGTGTGTACAATGATCGAACTCAAATTCTCCAGTTGCATTTGGAAAATCCGTAAACATATCCCAAACAATTTCAGCTGTACCCGCATCATTCATTCTTCGATCTGTATGAAGAATTGCATCCCAAACATCATAGGAAGAAGATGAATATCGAATTCTATCTGTTTGAACAGCAATTAGAGCATGTAAATCAGACTTTAAAGTCGCGCAATTTGTTCCGTTAACAAGTGAAGCATAATAATCGGCATCAATATGTACGTTATCTATTCGGTATCTTTTGGAAACAGAAGCTGGTCCTGTATATTTAAACGCAAAATACACCGAAGTTCCTGTAATAGTACTTACATCAATTGCAGGATGGCGTTGAAAAAGTGTACTAAAGCAAGTTGTTGCGTCAATATCTATTAGCTTTAATGGAATATTTGTCCAAGTTGCTGATGATATGTCAATCGGTGTTCCTCCGTTGTTATAATCCGTAGAATAATACAATTCAAGTAATGCTCCAGGATGCAAATCATTATAATCAAACATGAAATATTCATTTCCCTGTGCATCCATATTGATAGCAGTAGAAATTAACCAATCCTCATCATTCGTAGAACCAGAAACATCTACTTCCATAAAGCCACCAGTTGCTGTCCATTGATCAACTGCACCAGAAACATTCACAGCTGAAAAAGTTCCAATTCCTGCATTAAAATCCTCTTGATAAATCGTGACTTGCCCAAAAGAATGGAAATTATATAATAGAAATAAAATGAGGAGATTTTTGAGTATTATTTGCATTTGATTTAGTTAAAGTACAATCAAAAATCATCTATTTTAATCATAAAGTCAAAAAAAACGACTCTATTTCGACAAAAAAAAGAGTCTCTTTAGCTAAAACGATTAATAGGTTGTACTATTTACAAAACTCTTCGACTAAAAAATGGGCGAACCTTAAAAAAGATTCGCCCATTTAGTACGGATTGTATTTTAAAACTTACTCAACGATTAAACGTTTCATCGTTTTTTGTCCATTTACAGTCAATTCAACCAAGTAAACACCTGTTTCGAAATTAATTGTATTGATTTTAAGTTCAGTACTAGAAAGTGTACCATAATCTTTAGAAGCTACAACTTTTCCTGTCATATCGTAAACAGCTAATTGTACTTCAGAATCATTTGCTAATTCTAATGTAACTGTTGTAGAGACAGAAGAAGGATTTGGATACATTCTGAAAGAAACTAAGTTATCAATTTCATTAATTCCAACTGAACCGAATTTTAATGAACCTGCGTTATCAATTCTACCATTTGGTGCTAAAATCATTCCTACAATGTGAATGTTATTTTCATTCCACTCAGCAGGTAAAGTAAACGTATATGTTTTAGAGTGTTGTTCTCCTGCATTTACTACCGCTGGAAAACTAGCCGCATCACCACCAAAAGCTGGTTCAATTGCTCTAGCCACGTGATCGTAAACCATTTGAGCAGCTGGAACAGGATTTGGAAGAGCTTCATACCCTCCCATAACACCGGAACCACCACCAGCATAAAAATTTACTTGGTCGTAACCAGAACCAGTTCCTGTAACTCCGTCTTCAGTTAACACACATACTAATTTATATTGGTCAGTAGCAGCTGATTGGAAATCTGCCGTTACAGTAACCACTAATTCTCTAGTTGCTGCATCCCACGTGTACGAATTTGAAATCGTTGCCGTTGGGGCTACTTGAAGTCTTGTAAAAAATTGGTTAGTCATCTGACCTGGATCTACTTCTGGACCTCTATCTACTACAGCTGAAGGGTAACCATTAATCAATGCACCGATTCCTGTATCATAAGCAGGAACAGTCATAGGATCTCCATTATGAACAGCAATTCCAACCCAGTAACCATCATAATCATTCGCAAACTTATCCATTGCAACAGTACCACGTGGACACCATCCACACCATGTACCAGTTCCTTCTTCAGAAACCACTACTTTACCAGGAGCTGGCACTGTTGGATTAACAACTGCACAAGCGTCATCATCCGAAGCATCTCCGTCTGTTCCACCATTCACATTAGAAACTGTTGCAGTTGCAGGGTTAGAACCTGCTACCAAAGGAATTGAATTTGTAAAGACAACATCCATTGAACTTCCTGCAGTAATATTTGCTCCTGTTACATTCTCTGTGTATTGAGTTCCGTTATAATCCACAACAACATCAAAAGAAGTAATTGCAGTTGTTCCTGAGTTTGCTACAGTAACTGTTGGATTTACATTTTGTCCTGCAATAGAACCTCCCATGTTAAAACCTGCTAATGTAGCATTCAAGGCTACAGGTGTATAAGCAGCATGGTCAAACATTACATCATCAATATAGAAACTACTGTTGTTGATTGGGTAAATATCTACAGACGCTAATGTTGCAGAGGTCATATTCCAAACTGCAGCACAATTTCCGTCCACTAATAATTGCCATCTCCCTGTAGAAAGATTTGCTTCAATTCTTAACGTAAACCAAGTTGCATCCGTATAAGAACCTGTTGCAACAACAGCTGCCCCATCGTCAATAGATATCGTTCCTGCATCCATGTTACAATTGATTGTATAGGTTCCCCCAGGGGTTGTTGTTCCTTGAAAGTTAAAATAAGCATTTTTACCTGCTTCAACATAAAACTTTGATTCGAAAGTAAACAAACCATCCGTGTATTGTTGACCGAAATCTCACAAAACATCTTGCGGTCCACCATTTGCTGACGTTGAAGAGAAATAAACTGAATGTGGTGCTGAACTAGCTTGAGCAGTTGTAGCTTGAGCATCTTCTGCCCCACCTTCTGTCCCGCTCCACGTTGTCCAATATGTAGAAGAAGGTCCGATGTAGTCACCGGCGTTTAATGCATCAAAATTATCAGAGAATATCTGAGCATTTGCCGCAGACATTACCAATAATGATGATAATAAAAAAGTAATTTTTTTCATGATAATTTAGTTTTAGAATTTATTCTGTAAAAGTAAGAGAAATGATTGGATTTACCGCGCATTTTCAGTGATGACTATTGTATTCCTAAGAAGAATTTTCAGCTATCTTATAAGGGTGTTATTTTCTTTAAGGGTACGGGAAATCTTATTCTAACAGTACTATATACAAATGGTGTTCTAAAAATAAACAACCTTAATGTTGTCTAAATTTATTTCAGCCTCACTCACACCTTCTTCAATCAATGCATCAAATGATATTTCAAAATATTCTGCATTTACTGAACCAGAAACAACCTCTCTCAATTCTATGTAAATCTTTTTCCATTCCACTTCATTTTGTAGCTGCTTATTCAATCGTACATTTGGATTTGGAAGAACACCTGTCGAGCTATACCTTAATAAACCTGTTGTCAAACTATTCGTATTGTGATAATCAATTTCTAAATAAACCTCTTTCCCTATTGGCAAAACTAATTGACCTGTAGTGTTTGCAATCCAATTATTATCAATACTAGACAAGGAAACACGGCCGAAGTAATTCCCATTTGTAGCAGTCATAATTGAAGCGTCTGAAGATTTTACTAGGGTTGCTGTTGAAACGGATGATGTTTCGATGTTTAAAAAATTATCTTCAAAATCTTCTATCCAAAAATTCACATTCTCAAAGTAACTTGTAACTGGAGAAATCTCAACGACCTGAGTCGAAGATAGATTAGCGTTTACTTCGTAAGGAGTAACTAAAGGATAAACTCTTTTCGTTGCAGAAATACCATTATTTAGAATAACAGGATATATTGCTATATTACTTTCTCCGCTTTCTAAAACAGGGATTTTACACGGTAATTCAAAAATACCTATTAGTTCATTATTAACATAAACCTTAGCATCTGAGAAATTATGGGTCAATTCACCTACAATAGTTGTTTGACTTGTCGGTACTAACTCCCATTTATTAATGAGTAACCAAGATGGGTTATCATTATTCTTAATACATGAAATAAGCACTAGCCCAAAAAACACTATAAATGTAATTCTTTTCATCTTCAAGAT
Organism: Bacteroidota bacterium; assembly: GCA_024280155.1. Taxonomy (GTDB): domain Bacteria; phylum Bacteroidota; class Bacteroidia; order Flavobacteriales_D; family Crocinitomicaceae; genus UBA4466. Next base: position 5,107 of record JAJRQQ010000016.1, on the reverse strand, counting down.
TTTATTATTTTTTTAACAAACTCAGTTCCTACAACATTTTTAAGATAGAAAAAATAAACCCCACTCTTTATATTTAGAACAAGCTCATCATCTTTAGAAAATGATACAACGAATTTACCATAGACATCATAAATATCAGCACTAACAATCTCATATTCTGATTCAATTCGAAAAACATTTTCTATTGGATTTGGAAAAATGTATATTTCTTCCTGTAAATTATCTAAAAGAGAAAGTTTCCCTATATCATAAACTCTAACATGCCCAGCATTTAGACCTCCATCGTCATTAAACTTAGAACCTAATGCAAAACGAGTACCATCGGAGCTGATAGAAACTGCGTTGAGGCCATCTCCAGCATATTCACCTAAGATATTATTCCCTACTTGTTGCCAAGAATTACTAATTATTTTGTAAACACTGGCATGCCCTGAATCTACCCCTCCCCCATCACTTGAAAACGAAGAGACGATAAGCCATTCACCATTATCGTCCAAAGAAACAGACTCAAACCCTCCTAAGTTATCTGTAGGCCCATTTCCTATTATTGGAGAAAAGCTATTCCAAGTTGAACTAAAAAATGAAAACGAACTGACTTTACCTGCATATTGAACGCCATAGTTCGGAGAACTTACGCACACGACAGAAGCGTCAGTAGACAGAGTTACAGCTTTGCCAAAAGCGTCCCCTATCTCGTCTCCAATAAGATCTCCGCCAATTTGAAGCCAATTACCTAAAGAATAATGAAAGATTCTTGAAACACCAAAACTACCAACACCTCCTTCACCTCCTAAAACAACATAATTCCCACCAGAATCTATTGCGACAGAAGTAACAAAAGGAGACATCCCTGACATAGTCTGACCTATCTGAATCCAATTAGTTCCATTAAATTCAAAAACAAATGCTTCTCCATCTCCACTTGCACACACAACTATCCTATTTCCACCTCCACTAATATCAACTGAAGTTCCTAGTCTGCTATTAAGACTCGCTGAGACCAAAACCGCCCCAACTAACCCCCAAGAAGTACCATCAAAATCATAAACCCTAACCTCACCATCTTGAGTTCCTCCTAGACCACTTTTCCCAACAACACCAATACAAATCCTATTCCCAGCATCATTTATTGAAACACTATTTCCAAAAAAATCATTGCCAAACTCACCATAAAGAGTCTGCCCTAATTGTAACCAATCAATGCCGTTATACTTATATATTAGAACCTTTCCGATACCATAACTAGACATAACAGAATAGCTAGAAGAACCAACGACAAGGACTGTACCATCAGCATTAAGTGAGACAGAATTACCTGAACCATCACCTGTTAGGCCATCAATATCAGTGCCAACTTGGCTAAATTGAGCATTCGAAATGAAGCTAAAAAAAAATATTGAACAAAATAATAACCTCATATTTAAAAGTGAATTAAAATAAATAATATAATATTGCAATAAAGATACATTTATTTTCTTTATTAGGTTAATTAAAACAGAAAATGATTTATTAAAAAATCATTATTTCAACTATCTTATTAGCGTGACATTTCCTTTGATAATTGTCTCCACATCATCAATGCAGATGACTTTCAGATAATAATCATACACATCCGGGTGCATCATTTTTCCTTTGTATGTTCCGTCCCAACCGTAAGGTCGTTCGAATGACTCAAACATTAATTCTCCCCAACGGTTATAAATTCTAAAAACCATGTCTTTAATTGCTGGTCCTCGCACATATAAAACATCATTCTCCCCATCTCCATTCGGCGTAAATGCATGTGGAACGTAGAGGTATGAATCTCCACACACAAACTCATAGGTTTTTACTAACACAGTGTCTGAACGTGTGCAAATTCCATCGGTCACCATAAAAGTATAGAGTGTTGTTTGATTTACAATTGCGCCAGTTGTTGACTCTGTTGGAGAATACACCATATCATTGGGCAACCAAGAATAACTATACCCCGAAGAAGGTTGACCTGTTAATGTAACCTCTGCGCCTTGAGGAACTGTATATTCTGAAGATGTTGCATTCACCAAGCTTTGAGGAATGTTTCCTACATTGATTAATATTGAATCCAAAGCAACGCAACCAGAATTGGAAGTAGCAGATAAATACAGGTATTGTGAAGTATTCGGCTGGACAGTCACTGAATTTGTATTACTTGGTGTGACGATAATTGAATCGGGCGACCAAACAAAATTATTGAACGTAATCAATGGATTGGTTGAATTGGCAGTAATCGTTGTTTGGTCTCCAACACACAACGAATCATTTCCAGACAATAATAAAGACGAACTTGTAATTTCAACCTCGATAGAATCAATGATAGAGCAACCTAAATTACTTGCTTGCACATAGTAAGTCATTGATCCAGGTGGTGTGGTTGTAAAAACTGAATCTGTGATAGTTGGATTGAGTGTATCTGTAAAATTAATATTCGACGACCAAATAAATTCTGTTCCAGTTCCTTGTGTAAAAGCAGTCATCGTAATAGGAACTGGGTTACACAAAAAGACATCTGCAGAAGTTGATAATTGCAAAGAATCGAAAACAGTAATGGTTATTTCTGCGGTATCAGTTAACAGACATATACTATCCGTCACATACAGAAACACTTGAAAAACACCTACGGTATCATAAGTTATCACAGGTTCAAAAATGATTGAAGTTGTATCTCCATTTCCAAAATCCCACAAATATGAATCGGAGGACGTGGAGAAATTATCAAAAGTCACGGTAAAAGGTTTACACCCCATGTTATCATCAATGGTAAATTCTGCTTTCGGAATTAATTCAAAATCGAATTTAAAAACAAGATTGTTGCAATTTGAACTTAAATTTTGATTCGACCAAGCCCCTGGAGAAGTTGGAAAATCACTGTAACCTCCGCAACCACCACATACCGATTGATACACTACTCCATTTTTATCAAAACGAGATGTACCACCATCGACATGTTCGCCAGCAGATGCACCACCGATATAAGAACCATAGAGCATTCCTGTAAAATCTCTTTCAATCACTAATAAATAAAAATCATGGCCATTGGGAGGTGTACTTTGAAAAGCATTTGCAGAAATCGGCATATTATTCATTAGAAGTCCACCAGGAAGAATATTTCCTCCCCAACCAGAGATGTATATATTTCCGCAAATATCAACTAAAAATGCCGAAGGAGAAATATCAAACATTGCATTTCCACTTCCAAAAACGGTCGAATTTAAAGGCGTTAATAAATCGGGTGCCAATTTCAACACAAACTGACTGCTTCCCGGATTGACAAAAGTTGAATTTAATACAGGAAAATTCCCCCCATTCGATTGTCCGACCAAATAAACGTTATCTGCACGGTCAATTTCAACAAAGAATGCTTGATCATAATTCGATGTTCCGATATAACTTGCGTTAATAACCGATGTTCCATCGCCTGTTAATTTTGCGACAAAACCATCCGCTGAACCTCCGTTAAAAGTTGTTTGCCAACCACCAGATGTATTGGGTAAATCATTTGAAGTTGTACCACCGGCAAAAACAATATTATAACTGGAATCTATTTTCACAGAATAGCAAGCATCAAGACCTGTCCCGCCAAAATAACTTGACCATTGCATTGCAGACAAATCTGAAGTTAATTTAAAAATAACACCATCTTGCTCTCCGGCGTTTGCCGATTGAAAAGCATTTAAAACTGGAAAATCTGTAGATCTTGTTGAAGAAGCGATTAAGCAATTCCCTAAAGAATCGAGCATAATTTCTCCTCTAAATTGGTCGCCATAATTTGCTGTAAGCGTATCGTATAAAGCAATATTATTGTAAGGCAAAGAACCTGGTCGATAATTCACACCATCATTTGCCGAACCTCCAACAAAAGTAGAACCGAGTAAATTATTCCCATTTGCACTAATTTTAGCGACATAAATATCAGTGCCATTATTGGTAAAGTAAACACCATTGAACAAGAAATTTGTGTTGCTTACACCTCCTCCAAAAGTCGATTGATACCCTCCTTGGATCGGAAAATCTGTACTGGAAGTTGTTCCGTATAGATAAAGATTATTGAATTTGTCGCAAATCATACTCTGAGCAGTTTCCGTTCCTTGCGTACCATCTCCACCACCGATAAATGTTGTCCAAATCATTGTTGTTCCATCGGCAGAATATTTAGACACAAAAGCATCCGTTATACCATAAGTTCCATTGGAAGCGACTGTGAAATTTGAAGTTGTATTGTATGCATTTGGGTCTGGAGTTGGATAAGCATTTCCATAAATCATTCCACCTGAATATGCAGTACCATCATAACCGTAGGTTGCTGTCATTCCAAAATTATCTGTAACAGACCCCGAATAAGTTGCGAAAATTAACACTGGGTCAATGATTAAATCGGCAAAAGAAGAATATTTTCCCAATTTAAAATGAACTTTATTTTCTTCTACAACGAAGGAACAAGTTACTTCTTTGATTTTACCATTGATAATTTGATAGGCATAAGGTTTTTGTTCTATAATCTCTCCCAACTTCGTTTTTACGACTAAATCCCCCTTTCGATTAACGTAAATTTTATCTTGTCCAACATATTGAAGTAAAATATCATTGGGATTTGCCTCCGGGCTTACATGAAATTCATATTTTAACTGTTCCTGTTCTTCGATTATTTTTAAATCAATTCCGGTGTACAATTCTTTTAATATTGCCTCACCGTATCCGCGAACATTAGTTGCCCATTTACTTTTGTCATTTCCAATAAAATAATTGTAATAACTTTCTGTAGGTAATTCTTTAACAATTTCAGTAATTTCATTTGAACCCACAAAATTAAGATGCACTAGAGTTTGAGGAACGACAGGATTTTCAATGTTATTTTTTTTGCTACATGTGCTTCATGATAAATGGACAAATCTTGTAAATGAAACATCATTTTATGTTGCTCTACCCAAAGATTTCCTCCATCAAATTCACTTTTAAAAAGAACATTTTCTTTCCACTGTCCTTTATTCTCAATAAACGAATGAGGAATAGAATGTTGATGATCAACGTCTTGTCCATTCACAAAAAGAACACGAAACATTAAAGCAAAAATTAACCAATATTTGATAGA
>JAJRQQ010000113.1 GCA_024280155.1 Bacteroidota bacterium | reverse complement strand
TCTACGCGCGAGAATGATTCATCAATGGTAGAATTTGTATTTCTTTTTTGAAATTCTTCTGAAATAGAGAATGGATAACCTAAATAATCTATTCTTTCATGTTGACAAGCATCAACTGCTCCTCTTTCATTCGCTACAATTACTAAAAGTTTAGTGTCCGATTCGTTCAATCCAGCTAAAACATCAACAGTATCTTTCATTTGAGGAATTGCTTTTGGCGAAACAAAACTACCAAAGTCAATTGTATCAAAACCAACGTTTAATAATCCGTTGATGTAATCAATTTTTAAATCCGTCGGAATAAAATCATGCAAACCTTGCATTGCATCCCTAGGACATTCTATGATTTTAACTTTTCCCATGTCTATTTCTTTTCAGCAAGAATTGCTTTATTAATCTTCTTTATCAATGCTGGACCTTCATAAATAAACCCAGTAAAAATTTGAACTAAATCTGCACCAGCGTTTATTTTTTCCAGTGCATCTTCTCCTGAATTAATTCCCCCAACACCGATAATAGGAAATGCTTTGTTTGATTTCTCAGCAAGATAACGAATTACTTCTGTACTTCTATCTTTAACGGGAGATCCACTCACGCCTCCATTTCCAATTTCATTCAATTGATTTTCTGTCGCTTTCAAACCTTCTCTACTCACTGATGTATTCGATGCAATTACACCATCAATTTTTGTTTGCTGTACGATTTCAATTACTTCATCCAACTGAATTTCGTTCAAATCAGGAGCAATCTTTAGAAGAATTGGTTTTTGTTTACTTTGTAGATTATTAATTTCTTTCAACGCTTCTAGGAGTTCAATTTGAAAATCTTTATCTTGTAGAGTTGCCATTGACCCCACGTTAGGACAACTCACATTTACTACAAAATAATCAACATACGGATGAAGTTTTTTAAAGTTTTCAGAATAATCATCAATGTATTGGTCAGCACTAGAGTTTGTCATTTTCCCGATATTTCCACCAATAATTATATCTGTTTTTCGAATTTTAAGATTTTCTACTGCTTCATTCACCCCATTATTATTAAACCCCATTCGATTAATTATAGCCTTATCTTCCTTTAAGCGAAAAAGTCGAGGTTTTGGATTCCCCTCTTGCGATTTTGGAGTTACTGTCCCAATTTCTATAAAACCAAATCCACAATGTGCTAAATCATTAAACATTGAAGCATTCTTATCGAAACCGGCTGCCAATCCAACAGGGTTTTTAAATTTTAGTCCGAACAATTCCTTTTCTAACCTATCATCTTTTACGGAATACATTGATTTCCAAATGGATTTCATTCCCGGTATTTTCAATGTTAGATTTAGCATTTTAGCCGTAAAATAATGAACTTTTTCTGGATCAAACTGAAACAAGAAGAAACGAATAATTTTATACATAACAATTTATTTTACACAAAGGTACAAACGACAACGAGGTGACCAAAGCCACCTCGTTTATATCTTTCAAGAATTATCAACAAATTAGAATTTATATCTTCCTTTCCATTTATTCATTCTTCTTTGTTTTGCATAATCTTTGTAGGTAATATTTCTATAAAAAGTTAAATTTAAGTAGAAATATGCATCTTTTTGTTCATCTCCTCGTTGTTGCCCAGTACCGAACCAAGTTGAATTTTGTGTACTTGGGTTAGATAAGTATGCCGCATCATCACCAACTTGCGTTGCAAGGATATTACGGTCATAATATTCACCACTAACATCATCGATATAATCAGAGAATGTTTTCACATAAGTTGCTTCTATACCAATTCTCCACATTCTATTTAAACCAACTCTAAAACCAATACCTAAAGGAATTGTTGCAGTTATTCTAGAATACATTTCAGGCCCACCATCTAAGCCTTGACCTTCAGTACTCAATGGACGTAATGCAGTCCAACTTCCGTTGTATTTTGCTTTCGGATTAAAATAAGCGACACCAATTCCACCAAAAAGGTATAATTGAGTATTTGTCTCTCTCATTTTTTTGCTGTGACCAGAAAGGCTATATCGAGCACCAAATTTTTCATTGGCTAAAATTATAATTTCAAAACGGTGTGATAATTCAACGATGATTGATCTAAAATGAAGATTTCTTGATTCACGAATAATTTCATTCGTTAATGCATCATTTCCTTTTAACAATCCAACATTTAAAGATGTTGTAGTTGCAAAGTAAGGGTGAAAACGGTATCGAAAACCAATCATCCCTCCAATACTTGTTGAAGGCAAATCTAAATCGGCTAAACTGTAATCTTTTCCAATTTGATCACGCCCCCCCAAATCTCCTAGAAATTGAGTTGCTCCAATTCCAAACATAATTTCCTTTTTATTCAAAGACCAATTACGCTGAGTATTGAAATTTGTATGTTGAGCATAGGCTGTTCCAACAAAAAACAAAGAGATGTATAATAAATATTTCATAGGTTAAATTAAAGTAAACAAGTAGTTTTTAATCTATATTACATACGAAATTAAAAAATGTTTTCGATATAACACTCATATATCTTTCTTTTTTATCAAAAGCCAACTGTTAATTAACATTTTACACCTTAAATTGAATATTTAATATCTTGGGATATAATTCAATGATGGTAAAGATAATAATTTTTTATTTTCATCAATAGCTTTGATTTCTGTAATGTAAATCATTACTCCATTATTAAATCTCTCAATCATTTTAGATATTTCTCCAGGAATTTGATTTCCTTCTACTTGTTCTTTTACATCTTCTTTACCATTAAAGTACTGTATAGAAAATGACGTAATCGTTTTTGTACCACAAGTTATGCCATCTTCTGAGAACAATTCAGAGAATGTAATATCACCTGTGTAAATATTATGGATATTTGGAAATGCTTTTTTTAAAGTAGTTTTTTCTTCAATAATTTGATCTTTAGGGTATATAATATCATTTTCTGTTTCGTCTTCAACGGCAATGGTTTCAGTAATTTCAACTTCGGTAGCTTTAAGTTCCGTTTTCATTAGATCTTCTTCGGCTTTAGGAATTGGGACTTCAGAAACATTTAAAACCTCAATGGGTTGTTCTTTCTCAACAATCGTTAATTGGTTGGTCTCAGCTTTTTGTTCAATGGGTATTCCGTTTGCATGAATGGAACTCGCAGAAATTGTCAAAGCTACTGTAGCCATTCCAACAGGACCATAAAACCATGCAGTTTTCCACAACGGAGGTTTTAACTGCTTGACTCCTTTTAATACGTTTCCGAAATCTTGTCTAGATTGAATGTATGTTTCGCTCAATGGTTTTCGGTCAACCAAAATCTTGTGATTTTTCATAGTGTAATTAGTTCAAAAATATTTTTTTTAATCTTTCCAAAGCTCTAAATGAGCGAACTTTAGCTGTATTTTCTGATATTTCAAGAATTTCTCCTATTTCTCGATAAGATCTTTTTTCAAAATACCTCAACTCTAACAATTGCATGTCTTTCTCTTTCATCAAAGCCAAACATTCAATTAATTTTTTCTTATTGGAGACAGAAGAGTCCTCATCAAATTCTTCTATCATTTCAAAAATGTGCATATTCTCCACATTTACTGTTTTTCTAGCTTTTCGGTCTCTATAAGCTTGATACAGTTCACTTTTAGCAATTCGATACAACCATGATGAAAAAGGCACACCACGGTATTCGTATTTATGAATATTACTCAACGCTTTGATGAACACTTGAGAAGTGACATCGAAGGCCAATTCTTGATCATCCATTCTTTGGTAGACATATCTGAAAATTTGTGCATGGTACTTCTCGTACAATGGACCAAATCGTTCCGGGTCTCTTTTTGCATTCGTAATCAAAGTCAGCTCATCTACGATGGTCTGCTTACTTTGATGATAAATTGGATTAACATTCATTTTTCTGGTTTTGGAGTTCTAGCTTGATTTGTAAGTTGCTTGCAGACAACCTACGTGAGTATAACCAAATCTTTTGTGTTTGGTTACATTAATAACGAAAGAGATTTACCTTTATTGTGTACGCATAGCACTTTAATCAACAATGACTCCTTTCAATCAATAGTAACAGCCGATAAGACATTTCAAAGATATTTGGTCTAAGAATTGATTAACTTAGAGTGTACACTAAAACAACAGACATGATAACTTCAATAGAGATAGCACAGCTTTTATTAGCCCAGAAAAAAAAGATGCAAGCGAAAAAATATAATTTTGATGGTGCAATCATCAATTTAGGTGTCGTAAAAAAAGGAAAGAAAAAATCTTAAACTAGGTCACAATACCAGAAACCGATTTTTTCTCCTTCTTTACCATTGGGTGAGTTATATTCTCGATACACCTTCTCTCCTACCTTAAATTCAACGGGACATTTAAAGATCGGTCCATCAAAACAAAAAGTATGAAATTCTCCATTCTCTCCACATGGGTCAACATTATCGGGTAAGTCCGAGATGAAATTCTCATCAATTATTCGTCCAGCAAAAGATTTATCGAGTAGTTTAGCATTCACCGTAACTACTATAGCTTTAAATCCATTTCTCAAAAACTCTTGTAACAATTCTTTGGTATCTCTTTTCCATAGAGGAAAAACGCTTTTCATAGATAATTTGTCCAATTGTTCTTTACGGTATTTTTTTAAATCCTCTAAAAAGATATCTCCGAAAGCAGAATACTCAAAACCTTTTGTTTTTAATTCACCTACTTTACCTTCCATAATCTGAGAATATTGTTCCATTGTCGGTTCTTCAGGTAACTCTATGGTTTCCATTTTAATTCCCAATGCTTTAACTTGCCTTTCCAATAATTCTCTTCTCAATCCATGCATTGAAACGCGATTGTGATGTCCATTAACTGAGGTTAATAAAAGATCTACTGAATATGCATTTTCCAGTTGCAATAAATGTAGCGCCATTGAAGCATCTTTACCAGAACTCCAATTGAGGTATGTTTTTTTAGACATCCGTTAGTTTTGATTTCTTTTATATTCTCGGTACCATTTTCGATAAATTGCTACATTTTTCTCGTGTTGAGCATTTGTTATAGCAAAATTATGACCACCACCACCTGGCTTAGCCATCATAAAAATATAATTCACATCAGCAGGATTTAAGACGGCGTCAATTACTTTTGATGGAGTAATGTAAATCGGTCCGGGTGGTAATCCTTTATATATATATGTATTATAAGGGCAATCGATATCTCGATGTTTATACGTTAAACGGTCGATTCCATCCAATGCATCTCCCCAGCAAAACTTAAAAGTTGGATCAGACTGCAACAAAATATCTCTTTCCAAACGATTGAGATATAGCTTTGCTATAATTGGCCATTCATTGTTATCTTTCGATTGTTCAGAATAAACGATACTTGCTAAAGTTGCAACCTGAGATTGTGATTTCAATCTAATGGCTTTCATTTTTGATAAGCGGTCTTCGTTCCAGAACTTCTTAAATTCATTTGCCATAAAAGCGACAAAGTCTTCAGCGTCTGTATCAAAATACATTTTATATTCTTGTGGTAAGAATAATGCAGGAACCTGTTCTTTGGTGAAATTATATTTTTTTAATGTTTCAGGAGAGTATATATAATTAACAATTGAAGTACTATCAGCAAGAATACATTGATTGATGTTTTTAGCCATTGCTTCAATCGTTTTACAATTATTAAATACAACTCGAACCTTCACTTCGGACTTCCCTTGTCCATTCTCCCCTTTTACAAATCCATTTATCAAAGTTGCTCTTTGCGTCAGAGAAAGAATAACATATTTTCCTGCAGCAAATTGTGTTGTATCGATGTTGTTTTCTTTGACAAAATCAATAACATCTTCTTTTTTATTTACAATTTTTTTTTCTACAAGAACATTTGCTAATTCATCCAAAGTCGGATCAACACGAAAGAGTATTTTTACTTCTTTCTGATTTATTGTTCGAGTATCCTCGGAAAAAAGACGTTTAATCTTTCCTCTATACATAAAAGCAATACCTACTATGATTGCAACTCCAATAATTCCTATTTTTTTAACCATTTTTCAAAAAAGTATATTCCATTTTCTTTTCCATCTAACTGCTGATAATTACATTTTTTAAACAGCTCAATACTTGCAATATTCACAGAATGTATACTGCACAACAATTTATCTAAACCTAATTCTTTTGCTTGTTCTTCCACAAGATGTAAAGTTTTCAAAGCAAATCCTAACCTTCTTACTTCTTTGTCTGCGATTAATATACCAACCTCTGCTGTTTTATTTTCAAAATCAATTCCAGTTAGATCAACACAACCTATCGGAAAAAGACTTTCTTTAGAACAAATCATCCATCTACCCTGTTCTGCTTTTCTTACATCTTGAAGCTCACTAATCAAAGAAATAATATCAAAAAGTGAATACGGTGAACTATTTTCGCTAACTGCCCAATTTTCTTCATTATTTTCCCAATGAAGTATGAATTCTGCATCATCGAATTCAACCTTTCGTATGAAAATAGATTTATTTTCCATTCTCCAATTTTTCTAATCGAGTATGTATTGCTTTCACATCATAATCTACGATTCCTTCAAACTTCTCAGTATTTATTCCATGAACAGTAACGATTTCATTATTTGCGACCAATACCTTCAGTAATTCTGTCAATTTTTCAGTTTGAGGATAACCAAGAATAACCTTGATTGGATCTAGACAAGTTATTTCATGAGGAACCGTTTCTTCGTATTGACAAAAACAAGAATTGATATTACTTTTCATTGCCTCATTCCTCATCTCTACTATTAGAGTAGTTATTTTTTTTCTTTCAATAATACTTTTAATTGAATTCACGTCAACACCATGATCTTTTCCATTGGCTTTTAAACTATAAAACTTCCCTTCAAATGAAATACCAATATGGGGTGGGATTTTATCTGCATGTAAAATCCACAACAAGAAACCTTGTTCATTTATATCATCTAAAGAAGAATGAATTATATTCTCAAGAGTATAATCAGAGATCAATTCTACCATCAAAAACTTTATTAGCTGGACCTGAAAGCCAGATATTTTCAAAACCACTTTCATTAGTGTATTCATCCGATTCTACCGAAAGAGTTCCTCCTTTGGTTATAATGTTCACTTTTCTTAACGGATGACTAGAATTCAACATAAAAACCAATGCGCAAGCTGTAACACCAGTTCCACAAGACAAAGTTTCGTCTTCCGCTCCTCGCTCGTAGGTCTGAACTTGAATCGTTTCAGTATCAATCGTTTTTACAAGATTTACATTCACACCAACCTTATTATATTCTTCTGAATAACGGATCTCTTTACCAAAAGAAATAATATCAAGTTCCTCTTTCTCATCGAAATGAATATAATGAGGAGAACCTGTGTCTAAGAAAAAATCTTGACCATTTTTTTCTAAATTATCAACCGGCAACATATCTAACCGAACAATTCCTTTATAAATTGATGCATTATGTTCACCATCAATCGCTAAAAAACGAGTTTCTCTCTCTATCCATCCTAATTCTTTTGCAAAAGCAACAGAACAGCGAGCCCCATTACCACAAAAACTTTGTGTGCCATCTGCATTGAAATATTCCACTTCAAAATCAAAACCTTCTTTCTTCGAAAGTTTAATTAATCCATCCGCTCCAATTCCAATCTTTCGATTGCAAAGAAATTTGATTTGACTTATTGTTAAATGTTTATATTCTCCATCACTATTATCTAACATGATAAAATCATTTCCTGTCCCTTGATATTTTGTAAATTCTAACTTCATTCTGTGCAAAAATACGTGAAATTTTCTTAAAAATGACTTAACATTCTTTAACATGACAAATGTACCTTTACGAACCCTATTGGCGTTATTATTGATAAAAGCAAAAACAAACAAATTAAAATCATAAGAAAATGAATAAAAACATAAAACACATCGGATTCGGTCTACTGGGTGGCTTGTTACCATTGACCATTTTTCTTTTAATGACCCCATCTACTGACAAAATTTCATACATTGATTCAAAAGAAACTACACATGAATTAACACCTGTTACAAAGACAAATTTCAATGTTCTTTCTCAACTTCCTGCAGAAAGTTCTGTTTTTGCATCTGAAAATAGTTTAAATTCTGTAGTGCACGTTAAAACAACAGTAGAAACCACTACTTTTCAACGAGATGTTTTTTCTGAATTCTTCTACGGACCAGGAGCTGGAGGAAGAGAATTTAAGCAATTTGGTTCAGGTTCAGGTTCGGGAGTAGTTATTTCAGAAGACGGATACATTGTTACAAATAATCATGTCATTAAAGATGCAAAAGAGATTGACGTCATTCTAAATGATAACAGAAAATACAAAGCTGTAGTTATCGGGACTGATCCTTCGACCGACATTGCTGTTCTTAAAATTGAAGAAAAAGGTCTTAAAGCTATACCTATAGGAAATAGTGACGCTGTAAAAGTAGGAGAATGGGTTCTAGCTGTTGGGAATCCCTTCAATTTAACCTCTACTGTTACAGCTGGAATTGTTTCGGCAAAAGCAAGGAATATCAATATAATTGACAGGAATCAAACCAATGTGCCTATTGAGTCATTTATTCAAACAGATGCAGCTGTAAACCCAGGTAATAGTGGTGGTGCGCTAGTCAACACAAAAGGTGAATTAATTGGAATAAACACTGCTATCGCTTCGCAAACAGGAAGTTTTTCTGGTTATTCTTTTGCAATCCCCGTTAATCTTGTAAAAAAAGTAATGCAAGACATTATTGATTACGGCATCGTTCAACGCGGATATATAGGAGTACAGATTGCTGATATAACACAAGAACTGAAAGAAGAAAAAAAACTCACCAATACGAAAGGGGTTTTTGTGGCTGGTGTCGTAGAAAATGGATCAGCAGATAAAGCAGGAATAAAAGAAGGAGATGTTATCCTTAAAATTGGTTCAAAAGAAGTTAATTCTACAGCATCTCTTCAAGAAGAAGTTGGTAGAAGAAGACCCGGCGATAAAATTCCTGTAACAATTCGCAATAAGAAAGGTTATGAAAGTGTCAAAGAAATTGTTTTACGCAACAAAGACGGCAACACAAAACTGATCAAAAAAGAAGAGATTCAAAAAAACACAGCATTAGGTGCAACATTTACAAAACTTTCGAGTAAAGATAAACAAGCACTTTCAATCAGCTATGGTGTAAAAATTAAAACAATTGAATCAGGACGACTAAAATCATTAGGATTAAGAGAGGGAATGATAATCACTCGAATTAACAACGAACCTATTGAAAGCGTTGAACAGTTGACACAAAAATTGAACAGTAATAACAACGGCATATTATTGGAAATAATTAAAGAGAATGGTCGTAAAGATTACGTAGGGTTTGGATTGTAGAAAATAAATAAACAAGGCACAGTTTTTGACGAAAAGAAAACAAGAAAATAGTGCCTTGTTTTTTTGGAAAGAAGCACCATTTCACCGTATCTTTGCGCTCGCTCCTAGAGCCAAATAATTAAACGAAGAGGATTAGAAGAGTATGAGACAACTAAAAATTACCAAATCCATCACCAATCGTGAGAGTCAATCATTAGACAAATACTTACAAGACATTGGAAAAGAGGACTTAATAACAGCAGAGGAAGAAGTAGAATTAGCACAGAAGATTAAGTTGGGCGACCAACGAGCTTTAGAGAAATTAACTCGCGCAAATTTACGTTTTGTTGTTTCTGTTGCGAAGCAGTACCAAAATCAAGGTCTTACCCTACCCGATTTAATTAACGAAGGGAATCTAGGTTTAATAAAGGCTGCTCAAAAATTTGATGAAACTCGTGGATTCAAATTTATCTCTTATGCAGTGTGGTGGATTAGACAATCTATCCTTCAAGCTTTAGCAGAGCAAGCAAGAATTGTTCGTTTACCATTGAATCAAGTTGGTTCTTTGAATAAAATTAACAAAGCATTCTCTCGATTAGAACAAGAATTTGAACGACCACCTTCGGCTGAAGAATTAGCCGAAGCATTGGAAGTTCCTGAGGATAAAATTAAAGAATCTTTAAACGTTTCTGGTCGCCACGTATCAATGGACGCTCCCCTATCCTCGGCTGAAGATGGTGGAACATTAATGGATGTAATGGCAAATCACGATTCACCAAAAGCTGATCATGCTTTAATGGCAGAATCATTACAAAAAGAAATTGAACGTTCATTAAGTACTTTAACGGATAAAGAAAGAGAAATCATTCGTTTATTTTTTGGAATAGGAATGAACCACGGCTTAACACTTGAGGAAATTGGAGCAAAATTCAATTTAACAAGAGAACGTGTTCGTCAAATTAAAGAAAAAGCAATCCGACGCTTGAGACATACTTCAAGAAATAAACTTCTGAAAGCTTATCTCGGTTAAACATTCTAAAACTGCCCACATACGTGGACAGTTTTTTTTTTATTAATAAATACAAATCATAACTAATTATCATGGGAACTTCGTTGAACTACGAACAAGAATTAAACTCTCACATCGAACGTGAAAGAGCTGCAGTAACATTATCAAGTAAAGTTGGAGAACTTCTTTACGATAAAGGAATCGAGTTGGTTCTTTTTAGAAACCATTTGGTTGATATCACTATTTCAGAAATTCTTCATTTACATGAATATTCTAAAAGTGTTGTCAATAAACCTATCGATATTTTCACAACATCTACTTTAGCTGAAAAATTAATGAGTATGGATCTTTCTCCATCTAAGATTGACTTAGGGAAATTAGCTTACGAATGGTTATACGAGCAAGATAATTTTTCTTCGAAAACTGATTTTTTAAATGACAAATTAAAATCGTTTAAAACAAAAAGTAACGAAAAAACTGAACCAAGAGATGTTGTTTTGTATGGTTTTGGTAGAATTGGTCGTTTGGCAGCTAGAGAATTAATCAAACAAGCTGGAAGAGGACAACAATTGAGATTAAGAGCAATTGTTACACGTAGCGATGATGACGCAGCTTTAATTAAAAGAGCCGCTTTATTGAAAAACGATTCTGTTCACGGTGCATTTAAAGGTACTGTAAAAGTAGACACTGACAATAAAGCAATCATTATTAACGGTCAAGTGGTTAAAATGATTTGCGCTAAGAACCCTGAAGACATTGATTATACTTCGTTCGGTATAAACAATGCTTTAATCATTGATAACACAGGTGCTTTCACCAATAAAGAAGCATTATCACGACACTTAAAGGCGAAAGGTGCTGAAAGAGTTTTATTGACTGCTCCAGGAAAAGCAATTCCCAATATTGTCTATGGAATTAACCAAGATGAATTAGATATTGAAAATGATAAAATTTTCTCTGCTGCTTCATGTACAACAAATGCAATTGCTCCAGTTTTAAAAGTAATTGAAGACAACTTTGGTGTAGTTAAAGGACACATTGAAACAGTACATGCATATACAAATGACCAAAACTTATTGGACAATATGCACAAAAAACCAAGAAGAGGTCGTTCTGCCGCAATTAACATGGTAATCACATCTACTGGTGCTGGAAATGCCGTCACAAAAGTAATTCCTTCTTTAGCTGATAAATTGACTGCAAATGCAGTTCGTGTACCGACCCCAAATGGTTCTTTAGCAATTTTGAACTTAGAAATTGGGAAGAATACAACTTTAGAGGAAGTGAACGAAACGCTAAAAACTGCCGCACTTGATGGTCCTTTAGTGAATCAAATTTATTATGCCTTAGATCCTGAGTTAGTTTCAAATGATATTATTGGCAATGTTTGTTGTTCTGTTTTCGATTCGAATGCAACAATCGTTTCTAAAGATGGTAAAAATGTTGTGATTTATGCTTGGTATGACAATGAGTTTGGTTATACGAAACAAGTAATTCGTTTAGCTAAATACATTACGAAAGTAAGAAGAGCAATTTATTACTAGAAAGATAAAAAATAATTTTAATCTCCGTAGCGTAAAGCTGCGGAGATTTTTTTATTTAAAAATGAATTCTAGTTCATAAGTTGACCCCACATAGTTAAGAAAAATATTCCTCTTTTCTTGTAATTATTAAAGTATAGTTTTAATTTTAAAATGAACCTTTAAATGTTTCAATTATGTACAAATTAATCGCAATCTTCGGCTTTTTAATAGCAAACACAATTTCAAATGCACAAACGTATGGAAATTGGTCAGGAACACTTTATACATCATCTCAAACTGCTGAGAATGTAGATTGGACGGCTTATTCTCAAGAACTACATAACTTCATTCAAGCAACATACGCAGGGTCATACGTTAAAGTAATTGGATATGTAACTCAAATTGGAGAGAAATATACCATTTCAATTGAATATCCTCAAAATGGGACAGAATATGGTATTTTCTTTACCGGTGGAAATCCATATTTATCCAATGGTTTTTGGACTTCATCTCAGAATAATGTCACCAATTGTAATTGGGTACGTAGATGGAACATAACAAACTCATCAACTAGCACTTGTAATAAAACTTATGTTATTACTGTTACAAGCACACCTTCTAAAGATTTCAGATTAAAAATCGAATACCCTGCAATTGATGACAACATCGTTGACTCTGCACTCCCAAATCCAGGATGCCCAAGTAATACGACACCATATTATTGGGGAGGCATAAACAATACTATCTTATTAGACTGTAGTACAACAAGTTCTATAGATGAAGTCTCTATGCAAAGTTTAGCTTTAATCTACCCAAATCCAGCAAGTAACTATACCAATTTATTTACAGAGTCTGAGGGTGAATATTTTATTTATGATAATAGTAGATTATTATACCAAGGAAAAATCAATAATAAAACAACTCAAATTCCTTTAGATTTTCTTTCTGACGGTTATTATTTCATTCAAATAAATACTGCTAAGGGAATTGTAACTAAAAAAATTGTTGTGAAACATTAAAAACGAAAAAGCGGAGAACTATTAAGTTTTCCGCTTTCTTTTAATATTATATAATTACTTAATTCCTGCTTCTTTCAAGCATTTATAAGCCATTTCTTCATGTTTTGCTCTCTCATCGGGAGTAATATTAGGATTTTGAATACGAAAAGCCTTACACTTTTCATCAATTGCATCAGAACGTGCAATCACCTTATCAAATTCGACTTCAGATAAACTTTCATCCATTATTGCCTTATTAACAGAATCTCCTTTCACAACACACGTACAGAAATCCCATTGAACACCGTACTCTTTTTCAATCTTAACTAAATTTTCTTTAAATTCTTTGACATTTTTGACATCAACATCTCCCATGTCGTAATTTGAGACAATTAAAGTGTCTATAGAATCATTTTCCTCATTTTTTACTTGTAGCGAATCCACAATTTGAGTTTCATCTACAACATCTGAATCCTTGACTTCAGCATCACAACTATACAGCAAAAAAAGCGTTATCACTAAGAAGAGTTGTTTCATATTTTAATATTGGCAGTATAATTGTTATCAATAATACGAATTTATTTCAGAACAATTGCAATAAAATTATAATTCTATGCTCCGAATTTTCATAATACTATTCCCATTGATTATATCGACACTCTCATTGAGCCAAGTAGACTCTACCATAATCAAACAACAAGAAATCGATGAAGTAAAAGTTGACCGTTCATTCAAATCTAAATACAAAAGACAACTCTCTTTATTGAGAAGAACCTATCCTATTGCAATAAAAG
>JAJRQQ010000112.1 GCA_024280155.1 Bacteroidota bacterium | reverse complement strand
TTATGATGATAGAGGAAGATTGGTAAAAGAAGTTCTAAAGATGGAATTACTCTCTGCAGAAGGGACTTTTGTTTGGGATGGCGTGCGTGAAGACAATACAAAGGCGTCTATCGGAATTTATGTGGCAGTTTTTGAAGCATTTTCATTGGATGGTGCTTTGATTTATTCAGAGAAGAAAGCATTTGTTGTAGCAGGAAAGTTGTAAAAAATGATAAACCCAGGATCAAAAGGTTGGGTGACCAAGTACTTTCATCTTGTAGAGAAAGGAGTCATTGTACTTGAGTTACCAGAGCAAACAAGACCTAAGAAAATGCAATTTATACATTCTGTTTTTGCTGAAACAGGGATTGTTTACGGTTATCCATTGAGTTTTATTTTTTACAAGAATGTCGATTCAACGCATTGGACCATGGATGAGAAGATGCGTTTTCTTCTTTTAGAATGTCATATTTTTACTTTTTTAATGGAGAATAAGAATGTTTTTTCGAAAGAAAAATTCATTGAAAGCCTCTATGATTTCTATAGCGTACACAATGGACATTCTATTCCTAAATTATTTCAAAAATTTATAAAGGAACACACCAAAGAGCGCCGATTAGAAAAAATATTAGTCAAACGGACAGACATTTCACAGCGACCTTTGCATAAGAAGGTTTGGATTAGCGCGATGAGCAATGCTTTTAGTTTTTTAGATGTCATTTTATTTGATGAGTATTTGTTTCAAAGAGAAAGAAAAGCAATTTCTAATTACGCATCCTATGCAAAGAACACGATGATTTCTGTGATTCTTTCTGCTAATTCTGACGGTATTATTCAAAAATCGGAAGCTTCTCTTTTTACGATTTTTCTTCGTTCATCAGATTTGCCTAACAAAATGAAGAAGGAATTAAAGGATTTATTCATCAACGGAGCTAAATTTCATGATTTTGATCTTCAGTATCTTGACAATTGGTTATTGAAACGTTTTATTTTAGACGTATCAATTTTAGTGGTTATTTCTAATCACGAATTAGAAGTTGAAGAGACTCAATATTTGTTGAATTTAGTTGAATTTCTATCTATCCCACAGTCAGAGTTGGAAGAAAGTTTAAGTTATGCAGAAAGTTTTTTATTCATTACCGAGCATGAAGTACAAAACTTCTTGAACTCATCTTCTTATTCTAAAATCGTACACAGTCTTTCTAAAAAATGGTCAAAAATTCTTCATCGAAATAAAAGTAAAATTGTACAAGAAATAAGTGAAAGTAAAGAATTGGTTCATTTATTATTGAAATCTAAAAAAGAAAAACTCAATGAGGAAGAGAAAAAAATTGTAAAAAACCAATTGAACGACATATTAAAATCTTTTCCTGCATTGGTTATTTTTATGATTCCTGGAGGGTCTTTGTTACTTCCGGTGCTTTTAAAAATTCTCCCTGATTTTTTGCCGTCTTCTTTTCGCGAGAATGATGTTGATTAGAAGTTCTCCTATTTTTCACAATGTATGTCACCAGAATCTATGATTCAGAACTCATTTCAATCAATAAACACTACCTTCTATAAATTTGTAAAAGAAAATAGTTTTTAAAATTGTATCTTCGGAGAATGAAAAATCTTTTACTCCTAATTTCGCTTTTTTTAGTCCAGTTTTCTTTTTCTCAAGAGAAAATGATTGTTTTTTTTAAGGATAAATCAGCTACAAAAATAAATAACACTGATTTTTTATCCTCCAAAGCAATTGAACGAAGAACATTGAAATCCATCGAGGTGGATGAATATGATCTTCCAATTGACGTTAATTTTTTGAATTCAATATCTTCTGTTGCAACGATAGAAAAAACGTCCAAATGGTTAAATGCAATTGTGATTACTACATCATTATCTCCTGAAAATTTATTGACACAATTTTCTTTTATTGAACGCATTGTTCCGATTAATACGGCCATGAAGTCAATGATAAAGAAAGAATTGCACCCAGCACAAAAATCAATTAATTACGGTTTAGCAACTCAACAAGTTCAACAATTGAATCTGGATTGCCTACACGGCTTAGGTTATACAGGAAGTGGCGTTTATTTAGCTGTTATTGATGCAGGTTTTAATGGAATGGATACAGTTTCTTATTTCGATTCTGTGTACACAAATAATCGTGTAATCGACACGTATGATTTTGTATTGAACCAAACTTATGTTTATGCCAATAGTCAACATGGAACAATGGTTTCTTCCTGTATTGTTGGGGAGAAAAATCAAGGACAAGATATTTATGTGGGTACAGCAAAAGATGTCGATTTAGCACTTTATCGTTCTGAGAATGTGTATTCAGAGACATTAATTGAAGAATTTGACCTCGTTCGTGCACTGGAACGTTGTGATTCTGTTGGTGTTGATGTCGCCAATATTTCTTTGGGTTATTTTGATTTTGATGATAGTACAACAAATCATCTTTATGCTGACTTAGACGGAAACACAACGGTTGCAGCAGTTGGTGTAAATGTTGCTGTTTCAAAAGGAGTTGCTGTTGTGATGTCTGCAGGAAATAGTGGTCCAAATTACATTGCTACACCTTGTGATGCCGATGATGGTTTATGTGTGGGTGCAATTGATGAATTTGGAAGTTACGCTTTCTTTTCTTCGGTTGGTCCAAATGCAGATGGACAAATAAAACCAGATGTTGTTGCAAGAGGACAGGATGCTTTTGTGGTTTCTCCTTATGATACTGTTGTTCAAGCAAATGGAACATCTTTTTCATCACCAATTATGTGTGGAGCAACAGCATGTTTGATTCAGGCGAATCCGACGAAAACGGTTGCAGAAATATTTAATGCTATTCGAATGAGTGCCAGTCAAAATGCTTTCCCGGATAGTTTGAGAGGTTATGGTATTCCAAATTTCTGCTTGGCCAATACAATTTTGAATTCTGGCGCAGGTATCACTGAAAATGATTTATATTCTTTGTTGATTTACCCAAATCCTGCGAAAAATGAAGTTACTGTTTACGGTTTTGAAGAAAATATTAAAGTGGAATATGTGGTGTACAATTTGTTAGGTGCTTTTGAAAAAATTGGAAAAGAAATAATCAAAGATGGATTTTTTAAACTCAATGTTTCAACACTATCAGCTGGAAACTACATTCTTGAAATACAATCAAACGGCTTGGTTATCGCAAAAGAACCTTTAATTGTTATTGATTAATCCTTCAATTAATTTTACATTTTTTTCAGTGTCAAATTCATTTTGAATGGATTGCCAACGCAGTAAGATTTCATCTTCTGATAGAAGATTTCTCATCCCAGTTCTTATTTTTTGAGAAAATTCTTCGCCATTGTTTGCGATTTCTACATGGAAAGAAAGATTGGTTCCCTCAATCATTTTTGGATTCACAATTACACGACCAGAAGAAAGCAAAGCATTCAATAATTTTATTTTAATCCCAGTCGATTGTTCGGTGTATAAAAGATGGATTCTCGCTGATTGTATTAACTTTTGCAAATATTCTTCCGACGGATTTGGAACAATCACGACTTCTTTCATTTGGCAAAAATTAATCAACTCTTTTGATGGATTTTTACCTGCAACAATCATTCGTTGATGTTGAATTTCATCGACATTTTCGATGAGCCATGTCAAAGCATTCGTATTTTCAGAAACGGATAAATTTCCATGAAATAAACAAAAGTCATCGGTTGGAACAGGTTTTGAAATCTTTAACTCAGGTACTGAAATTGGCAATAAATAAACCGATGGATGAAGTTTTTTAAAGAAAGAATAATCATTCTCCTGAATGACTAATAAATGTTGTGCATGCTGTAAAACAGGTAGAAATTCTTGTAGTTTTTTTGCCTCTCTTTTGAAGAATAATTTCCTCCAACCCAAAGCGTTTTTTGCGAGCCCATTGTAATAATCGTGCTCAACATTATGCATTCTCGCAAATTTCAACCTATTTTTCAGAGAATTGTCGTTTAAAAATCCACAAGTATGCAAACCTTCAAAAAGAATAGGTGCATTATCTTTGTTTAGATTTTCCAATAACTCAGGAATTTTTCTTGTTGAAACGATAAACGGTTCTTTATCAAATAACGAAAAAACAGACTTTTTTCTTGGGTAGTAATGAACGGTTGAGCAAAAGTCTTCCAATGCAGTTTGTTGCTTTCTTTTTCCATATTCAAAGCAATGAAGTGTGATTTTAAATCCAATTTTGTGTAAAGCTTTGATGCGGTAAAAAACATCAATTACCCCACCATAATCTGCTGGAAAAGGAATGTCAAAAGAAACGATATGGATTTTTTTATTTTTCAACTTTTGAATATATTTCTTCGAGAATTTTTGTTTCGTTTTCCCAATTTTCAGTTTCTGATGCGATGGAGCAATTCTTTTTATATTCTTCTAAACGTTCTTTATCTTCAAAAAGTGTTTGAATGGTTTGTGTTAAATTCTGTACGGAGAATTCTTCTATTACAACACCAATTTTATTTGTCTTTACAACATTTGCAACTTCTTTAATGTTGGTTGCAACAACTGCTGTATTTGTGTGCATGTAATCAAAAACTTTATTGGGTAGAGAAAGTTTGTAATTGAGGTTGGTTGGTTTATCAAGTGTTAATCCTATATCAGCGTGAGATGTATAATTCATCATTACATCGTAGGGTTTTTTACCAAAAAAGAGCACTTTTTCCGCAATATTTAATTCTTTTACTCGGTTTTTAAGTTGTGGAAGAACATCACCATCACCTACAATCATTAAAACAGCTTCCAAATTTTGCATTGTTTCCACGGCTTCTTCTGCACCTCGGTCAATGTTAATTCCAGCACCTTGAAGAATGATTAAGTTTTTGTTTTCTGGTATTCCTAACTCTTGTTTTGTCTTTAAATCGTTCATTTTCCAACGTGGAGAAATATTTCGAACGACCTTAATTTCTTTTTGATATAAATCGGAATAAATTTTTGCAATTGAATTGTTTACGGTGTAGATTTTATTCAGTTTAGGAAAAATAAATCGTTCAATTTTCAGCC
>JAJRQQ010000015.1 GCA_024280155.1 Bacteroidota bacterium | reverse complement strand
TTCCTCCGTAGCTAACACTTACCCATGGGGTTCCAATGATAGAGTCAGATGCATTTCTTTGTGAGAATGATTGAAAAGAGGTAAAGATCATTGCAATAAGAATGATATTTTTCATACAAGAAATAAAAAAAGGTGTTGTAATTTTTTTCACTGGTGTATTTTTTTGCAAGATACAGATTATTCTTAAAATAATTCAATTTAAAATAACCTTAACGCAACAGGTCAAATAAATTGTTTAATCGGTGGTTATCTTCGTGTAAACTTAAAAGTGTTAATTATTCTAATTCAATTAAAGGTAGTATTTTTTCTAATAATTCAGTCGTGCATTCCTGAATTGTTTTGTTTTCGGTAGAAAGAATCAAATCTGGGTTTTTAGGTGTTTCATAAGGAGAATTGATTCCTGTAAAGTTCTTTATTTCACCCTTTTCTACTTTGTGATACAATCCTTTTGGGTCTCTTTTTTTACAAAGTTCTAGCGGAGTATCAACGAAAACTTCAAAAAATGAATGCTCTCTAATTATTCTTTTTGCTTCTAGTCTGTCTTTCTCAAACGGAGAAATAAAACTAGCTAAAACAACTTGTCCAGATTGGATCAACAATTTTGCAACCTCTGAGATTCTACGAATATTCTCACTTCGATCTTGGTCAGAAAAATCTAAATCACTGTTAAGTCCCGTTCGAATATTGTCACCATCAAGCGGGAAACAGTGAATGTTTTTTTGAAATAAAAGTCGTTCAAGTTCTTGTGCGATACTGCTTTTCCCTGACCCAGAAAGTCCTGTGAACCAAATGACAATTGATTTATGACGGTTCATTTTTTCTCTCTCATTTTGAGAAATAGAGTAAGATGTCGGATGAATGTTCATAGTTGGGATTATACTTCCAAAAGTAGTATTTTTTAATACGAAAAGTGGGTAAATTATTCACTTTTTACAATATATGTATAAAATCCGCTCACATTTGTGTTTTATTTAGTAGTATTATTTATCTTTAACCCCTTTAATGAATACGTAAAACACATCCATAGATGAAAAATATACAAATGGTCGACTTAAAGTCGCAATACCAAAAGATAAAACCAGCAGTTGATAAAGCAATAAATGAAGTAATTGAGTCTGCTCAATTCATTAATGGCCCTGAAGTTAAAGCATTTCAGTCGGACATGGAATCATACCTCGGTGTGAATCATGTGATCCCTTGTGCGAACGGAACGGATGCTCTACAAATCTCTTTGATGGCATTAGGTTTAAAACCTGGAGATGAAGTAATCACTCCGTCTTTTACATTTATTGCAACAACAGAAGTAATTGCTTTGTTGGGATTAAAACCTGTTTTTGTTGATGTTGATAAAGATACGATGTGTATTGATGCAACTAAAATTGAAGCAGCAATTACAGATAAAACAAGAGCAATTGTTCCAGTTCATTTATACGGACAAGCGGCTGAAATGGAAGAAATTATTCGAATTGCACACAAACACAAACTTTTTGTAGTTGAAGATAATGCTCAGGCAATTGGAAGTGACTACAACTGCGTGGATGGAATGCAGAAAACAGGTACTCTTGGTGATATAGGTTGTACTTCTTTCTTCCCTTCGAAGAATTTAGGCTGCTACGGGGATGGTGGAGCAATTTTTACCAATAACGATGAATTAGCAGCGAAAATGAGAATGATTGTGAACCACGGTCAAAGTAAACGCTACTATCACGACATCGTAGGGGTAAATTCTCGCCTAGATAGTGTACAAGCTGCTGTGCTTAGAATTAAATTGAGAGAATTGGATAATTATATCGCTGCGAGAAGAAAAGTAGCTGATTATTATGATAATTTCTTTGCAAAATACGATGGAGTTAAAACGCCAGTGAGAGGGACGCATTCAAAACATGTTTTTCATCAATATACGTTAACTTTGGAAGGAATCGATAGGGATGCTTTAAATGCTTTTTTAGCAACAAAAGATGTTCCTTCAATGATTTATTACCCCGTTCCTGCTCATAAACAAGAGATGTTTAGCGCTTTTGGAAGTGCTGCAACTGAATTGCCTGTGACGGATTGGTTATGCGAAAGAGTTCTCTCTTTACCAATTCACACAGAAATGGAAGATGATCAATTGGAATATATCTGCTCTAGTATTGCAGAATTCTTAGACGCTAACTCATAATTTTTTAGATGAAAAAAATTGCAGTTGTAGGTACAGGATACGTTGGGTTAGTGACCGGAACTTGTTTTGCAGAAACAGGTAATCAAGTGATTTGTGTTGATATTGACGAAAATAAAGTCAATAAAATGAGAAATGGTGAAGTGCCGATTTACGAACCTCATTTGGACGTTGTTTTCGAAAGAAATATTAAAGCTAAAAGAATTTCATTTACTACAAACCTTAAAAAAGCTATAGATTTTGCTGAAATAATTTTTCTTGCTTTACCAACTCCTCCTGGAGAAGATGGTTCTGCTGACTTAAGCTATGTGCTAAATGTTGCAGGACAATTAGGTGAAATGATGACTGAATATAAAGTTATCGTAGATAAATCAACTGTTCCTGTGGGGACAGCAGAAAAAGTAGAAGCAAAGATTAAAGAAAAAGCAAGGGTTGAGTTTGCAGTTGTCTCCAATCCTGAATTTTTACGTGAAGGGTTTGCTGTAGATGATTTTCTAAATCCTGACCGTGTTGTTATCGGGACTTCTGATGAAAGAGCAGTTAGAATAATGTCGGAATTGTATAAGCCTTTTATTCGCGACGGTCACCCATTAATTGTAATGGATGAGAAATCAGCAGAATTGACAAAATATGCGGCGAATTCATTCTTGGCAACTAAGATTACGTTCATGAATGAGATTGCAAATTTCTGTGAATTAGTCGGTGCTGATGTAGATAAAGTTCGTGAGGGAATCGGTTCTGATTCTCGAATTGGACACAAATTTTTGTATCCGGGTATTGGCTTTGGCGGAAGTTGTTTCCCTAAAGATGTGAATGCTTTATTGAAAAGTGGACAGGATGCTGGTTACCAGTTTGATATTATCCAAAGTGTTTTAGATGTGAACGAAAAACAGAAAGTAGTTCTTGTTGATAAAGTCATGAATTATTGTGGTGATTTGACCGGGATGAAATTCGCTCTTTGGGGATTGGCTTTTAAACCCGACACGGATGATATTCGAGAAGCATCTGCTTTATATATGATTCAAGCATTAACAGCTGCCGGTGCTGAAGTGATCACTTTTGATCCTGAAGCAATGTCAAATGTCAAAGAAGTGGTGAGTGATGGAGTGACTTTTGTCGATAATCAATACGATGCTTTGAATGGTTGTGATGCTTTGTTAATTGCAACAGAATGGCAAGCATTTAGAAATCCTGATTTTGATAAAATGAAAGAACTCCTGAAAGAACCTGTTATTTTTGATGGGAGAAATATATATGAATTAAACCAAATGAAAAGCCTTGGTTTCTACTATAATTCTATCGGTAGAAAAACAGTTTTAAAATAATTCGAATGGAAAGAAAAAGAATATTAATCACAGGAGCAGCTGGCTTTTTGGGTTCTCATTTGTGTGAATTCTTCGTGAAAAAAGACTATCATGTCATTGCGATGGATAATTTAATCACTGGGAGAATAGAAAATATAGAGAATTTATTTCCACTAGAAAATTTTGAATTTTGTAACCATGACGTTACAAAGTTTATCCATGTTCCTGGGGAATTAGATTACATTTTACATTTTGCATCTCCTGCAAGTCCAATTGATTATTTGAAAATCCCTATTCAAACGTTAAAAGTTGGCTCATTAGGAATTCATAATTGTCTTGGGTTAGCAAAAGAAAAGAATGCAAGAGTTTTAATTGCTTCAACTTCCGAAGTTTATGGAGATCCAGAAGTGCATCCTCAAACGGAAGATTATTGGGGACATGTAAATCCTGTCGGACCGAGAGGAGTGTATGATGAAGCAAAACGTTTTCAAGAAGCAATCACAATGGCCTACCATACTTTTCACGGAGTTGAAACGAGAATTGTGCGTATCTTTAATACGTATGGGCCTAAAATGAGATTGAATGATGGTCGAGTTTTGCCTGCTTTTATTGGTCAAGCGCTACGTGGTGAAGATCTAACTATTTTTGGTGACGGTTCTCAAACACGTTCGTTCTGCTATGTAGATGATTTAGTGGAAGGCATTTTCAGGTTGCTTCAATCTGATTGTGTTGATCCTGTGAATATCGGAAATCCTTCTGAGATTTCAATTGCTGATTTTGCACAAGAAATTATTGAGTTAACAGGTACCGATCAAAAAGTGATTTTCAAAGGTTTGCCAACTGATGATCCTAAACAACGTCAACCAGATATTACGAAAGCAAGAGCTTTACTCGATTGGGAACCTAAAATTGACCGAAAAGAAGGACTGAAAAGGACTTATGCTTATTTTAAAAGTTTGCCGAAAGAAGAATTGTCTCAAACGGCTCATTATAATTTCGATAAATACATTAAGAAATAATGAATTATTTTGCACACGAAACGGCTGTTATTGACGAAGGTTGCAACATAGGAGATGGAACAAAAGTTTGGCATTTTTCTCATATCATGCCCAATTGTGAAATTGGAGAAAAATGTAATATCGGACAAAATGTGGTCATTTCTCCAGAAGTTATCCTCGGTAAGAATGTGAAAATTCAAAACAACGTTTCTATATACACGGGAGTAATTTGTGAAGATGATGTTTTTCTTGGACCATCGATGGTGTTTACAAATGTGATGAACCCAAGAAGTGCAGTGAATCGTCGTGGAGAATATTTAAAAACAATTGTAAAAAAAGGAGCAAGTATTGGTGCAAACGCAACCATTGTTTGTGGGCATGATATCGGTCGATTTGCATTTATCGGTGCTGGAGCAGTGGTGACAAAAACAGTTCCTGATTATGCTTTGGTGGTGGGGAATCCTGCACGACAAATTGGTTGGATGAGTGAGTTCGGACATCGTTTGGAGTTTGACGCGAATGGAAGTGCTATTTGCACTGAAAGTAACGAAAAATATACATTGAAAAATAAAGTAGTCACGAAGGTGATTGCGGAATATTAGAAATATGGAAGGTAAAGTAAAATTTGCGGTTATTGGAGCAGGGCATATTGGAAAGCGCCACGCAGAAATGATTAGTCGTGAAGAAGAGTCTGAATTGGTTGCAATGATTGATATTCGTTCCAAAGAAGAATGTGAAGCAGAACGTTTTGATGTACCTTTTTTCAAGACAATTGAAGAATTGAATGAGTCTGGATTGGAATATGATGTGTTGAATGTTTGTACACCGAACGGATTGCATGCTGCACAAAGTATCAAAGGTTTGGAATCGAAAAAACATGTGGTTTGCGAAAAACCGATGGGACTTTCAAAAGACAATTGTGAGAAAGTGATTTTTAAATCATTACAAATGTCGAAGAATGTATTCTGCGTAATGCAAAATAGATATTCACCACCTTCTGAATGGATAAAATCAGTGGTTGAAGATGAAATTCTTGGGGATATTCACATGGTACAATTAAATTGTTATTGGAATCGTGATGACAGATATTACAAAAAAGGTGGGTGGAAAGGAACGCCTGACCTAGATGGTGGAACTTTGTTTACTCAATTTTCTCACTTCATCGATATCATGTATTGGTTGTTTGGAGATATTGATAATATTTCTGGGAAATTTGCTGATTTCACCCATAAAAATTCTACTGCTTTTGAAGATTCGGGTTTTGTAAACTTTGATTTTATCAACGGAGGAATGGGATGCTTAAATTATTCTACAGCTGTTGCTAATCAAAATTTAGAATCGTCCTTGACTATTATCGGCTCGAAAGGAAGTGTGAAAATTGGAGGACAGTACATGAACGAAGTGGAAGTGTGTAATATCAAAGATTACGAAATGCCTACTTTGAAAGAATCGAACCCAGCAAATGATTATGGACCTTACAAAGGTTCTGCTGCGAATCATAATTATGTGATCAAAAATGTAATTGATACATTAAAAGGGAGAACATCGGCAACCACAAACGCATTAGAAGGTCTTAAGGTTGTTGAAATTATTGAACGTATTTATAAAGTAAGAAATGAGCAACTCGATTTATAACCAACTCGTAAACAAAGAAGCTAAACTTGCAGTAGTCGGTTTAGGTTATGTAGGATTACCAATTGCACTGGAATTTGCAAAGAAAATTTCAGTCGTAGGTTTTGATATCAACCAAGAACGTGTGGATATGATGAAAAATAGCATCGATCCAAGTAATGAACTAGAAGCGAGTGTCTTTGATAATAGTGATATTGAATTTACAGCAGATCTCGAAGGATTGAGGGATTCTCAATTCTATGTGGTTGCTGTTCCTACACCTATTGATGACGCAAATTTACCCAATTTAAGACCTCTTTTAAGTGCAAGCGCTACTGTAGGGAAAGTTTTAAAGAAAGGTGATTACGTTGTGTTTGAATCAACGGTATATCCAGGGTGTACAGAAGAAGATTGTATTCCTGTGTTAGAAAAAGAATCAGGACTGAAATTTCCACAAGATTTTAAAGTAGGTTATTCTCCAGAAAGAATTAATCCAGGAGACAAAGAACATACATTGCAAAATGTGATTAAAGTTGTCTCTGGATGTGATGAAGAGTCATTAGAGAATATTGCGAAAACATACGAATTAGTTGTAGACGCAGGAGTTCATCGAGCTTCAACAATTAAAGTGGCAGAGGCAGCAAAAATTATTGAAAATACACAGAGAGATGTAAACATTGCATTGATTAATGAGCTTTCTATTATTTTCAATAAGTTAGGAATCAATACTTTTGATGTTCTAGAAGCAGCTGGAACAAAATGGAATTTCTTAAAATTTTCTCCAGGTTTAGTTGGTGGACATTGCATCGGAGTTGACCCGTATTATTTGACCCATAAAGCGCAGCAAGCAGGGTATCATTCTAAAGTAATCACTTCTGGTCGTTATGTGAATGATTCGATGGGATTCTATATCGGTAAACAAACCGTGAAGAAAATTTTAGCAACTGGGAAAAATATTCAAGACGCAAGAGTTTTAGTGATGGGGGCAACATTCAAAGAAGATGTCAGTGATATTAGAAATTCTAAAGTGATTGATGTTATCAATGAGTTAAAATCTTTTCAAGTTCAAGTAGATGTTATCGATCCACATGCTTCATCCGATGAGATGGAACATGAATATGGTGTGAAATTAATCGATCAACTTTCAAATGATTACGATGCAATAATTGTCGCGGTGAATCATAAAGAATATGTTGCGATGACTGAACAGGATTTCCAAAATATGATGCGTGATGATAAAGGTATTTTTGTTGATGTTAAAGGGATATTTAAAGATAAGATTAAAAGTATAGAATACTGGAGTCTGTAATTAATGAAAAATTAAGAATTCTAAATTTAGAATGATTATTCTAATTTGTACTCGAATTCTACGACATTTAAAAAAGATATGACTTACAAAAAAATATATTAATTACCGGTGGAGCTGGATTTATCGGTTCGCATCTTGTTCGCTTAATGTTGAGTAAATATCCAGATTATCGAATTATTAACTTGGATAAATTAACTTACGCAGGTAATTTAAAAAATCTTGTTGATGTAGAAAAATCACCCAATTATGTCTTTGTGAAAGCAGACATTTGTGATGCTAGAAAAATAAAATCGGTTTTTGAAGAATATCAAATCTCAGATGTTATTCATTTAGCCGCAGAATCTCATGTGGATCGTTCAATTGAAGGACCAATGGAATTTGTGATGACCAACGTTGTTGGAACTGTGAATTTATTGCAAATTGCGAAAGATTTTTGGAAAGGAGAGGATGGACATATTTTTCATCATGTTTCGACAGATGAGGTGTATGGTTCGCTCGGAGATGAAGGTTTGTTTGAAGAGACAACTGCCTATGATCCACGAAGTCCTTATTCTTCGTCGAAAGCATCTTCCGACCATTTTGTAAGAGCTTTTTATCATACATACAATTTTCCAATTAAAATTTCTAATTGTTCAAACAATTATGGAAGTCATCAGTTTCCTGAAAAATTGATTCCATTGATGATTAACAACATTGTGAAGAAAAAACCACTTCCTATTTATGGAAAAGGAGAAAATATTCGCGATTGGTTGTGGGTAAATGATCATGCAAGTGCAATTGACACCATTTTTCATAAAGGAAGAATAGGAGAAGCATATAATGTTGGAGGTTTGAACGAATGGACGAATATTGACTTAGTGAAATATTTGTGTCGTATTCTCGATGATAAACTTGGACGTGAAAAAGGGGAGAATGAAAAACTCATCACCTACGTACAAGATAGGGCAGGACATGATATGCGATATGCAATTGATGCAAGTAAAATTGAGAAAGAATTGAATTGGAAACCTTCTCTTGAATTTGAAGAAGGATTGGACAAAACAGTCGATTGGTATTTAGAGAATTCAGATTGGATTGAAGAAGTAACATCAGGTTCTTACCAAGATTATTACGATAAAATGTACGAAAATCGTTAATGGGGTTTCTTTCTAACATATTTAAGAAGAAAGAAGAAATTCTACCTCCCTTTGATTTGTCTATTTTAAAAGTGGACATGCACAGTCATTTAATTCCTGGAATTGATGATGGCTCAAAATCGATGGATGAAACCATTGCTCTTTTAGCAAAGTTTGAAAGTTTAGGATATAAAAAGGTAATCACTACACCACATATCATGAGTGATTATTACAAAAATACTCCTGAAATCATCTTATCAGGACTAGAACAGGTTAGAAAAGCAGTGAAAGAATTAAATCTAACGATTGAAATAGAAGCCGCTGCAGAATACTATTTTGATGAAACTTTATTGGATAAGTTAGCAAAGAATGAAAAACTGTTGACTTTTGGCGATAATTATGTGCTTTTTGAATTTTCTTTTCATGTAGAGCCCCCACAAATTGAAACCTTGTTTTTCGAATTAGTTACTAAAGGGTACAAACCTGTTCTGGCACATTTTGAACGTTACGCTTTTCTGTTTAATACTCCTGAAAAAGCAAATGAATGGAGAAAGAAAGGGATAAATATTCAAATGAACCTCAATTCTCTGACAGGTCATTACGGACCAGAGGTAAAAAAATGCGCAGAATCACTTATTGACAATGGCTGGGTAGATTTTGTTGCTACCGATTGTCACAGAATGGAACATTTAATGTTCTTAGAAAAAAACTTACCCCTCCCTTATTTCCATAAATTAGGAGAATTGAATTTGAAAAATCAAACCTTGATTTGAAGTCTTCTACCAACCACTCCAGCTTCCCACAAATTGATTTCCACGATAAATTACTGTCGGAAAAGGGATTTTTAGATAGTTGAATTGTTTTACAACTGCTTTTAGCCAGGGTCTTTTTATAGGTAACTTGCTAAAATCAATGTCTAAAGAAAGTTTTACTTCTCGTTTTGCAGAATAGGTTATTCCAGTGTTGACATCGGTGTATGAGCTTTCATCACCAACCAATTTACCGTAAACACTATACCCGACAGAAATACATGCCCACTTCGGAATTTTACTGTTTTTAAAAAAAGTTCCAGGGCTAAAACTCAACCAATACGTCTGACCGTTATAATCCTTTAAGAATGATTCACCGAAATTACTCCCGAGCACTTCAGGTCGAATTGATGCAAATTGTGTAGGGAAAGTCGAAAATTTAGGGATAATTCTTTCTTCTCCCCAGATTAACTGTTGTCCTAAATAAGAGAATGAACCGATTGCATTTCCTGCCATATCACTCCAAGAAAAACCCCAATCTTTACTGTATCCATCGAAGATTTCAAAAGTTGTTTGGTAACCTAGACTGATTCCTGTCCCCAACCAAAGAGAAGTTTTTTTATTTAAACCTGACCAAATAAATAAATCACTCGTGAGTTGATTGATTTTATAAGCCGCATAAAAATGTCCTGCTTTATCCATTTGCAGCCATTCTTTCGAATCATCAAATGAATGAAACTTACTTTTCGGGATATCTTTGTACCAAACCTGAGAAAGTCCTAGCATACTACCCGCCCAAACTGTTGCTACACCAGTAGAAACTCCCAATAAACGACCTTTTTTCAACGAATCAGCAGGAGTGAAGAATGATTGAGACATCGTAATAGATGAAACAAAAAGTAGAAATCCCAAAGCAATTGCTCTAATCATGATGCCAAATTAATGGAAAAGATTGAACAAACGACTTTCATTTATACTTTTGTTGAAGATTTTTCGTTTAAACTACGAGGTAAAATAGAGAAGAATGAAGTTCGGTAATTACAGATACAATTATTCTGCTATTTTTGTCTAAACAACGAAATAGAGCAACTACTCATTTAATAAAAAAACATGAATAAAGTAATAAAAGACTGGAACGATATAAAAATCAATGATAGCTGGGCTATTTTTAAAATCATGGCTGAATTTGTTGAAGGCTATGAAAGAATGGCGAAAATAGGCCCGTGTATTTCAGTCTATGGTTCAGCAAGAACAAAGCCGGATAATAAATATTACCAAATTGGTGTTGATGTTTCACGAATGTTAGCAGAAGGTGGTTATGGCGTTATTACAGGAGGTGGACCCGGTATCATGGAAGCAGGGAATAAAGGTGCGCAAGAAGGTGGTGGAAAATCAGTTGGATTAAATATTGACTTACCGTTCGAACAAAATCATAACCCCTATATTGACCAAGAACACAATCTTAATTTTGATTATTTCTTCGTGAGAAAAGTCATGTTTGTGAAATACGCACAAGGATTTGTAGTGCTTCCTGGAGGTTTCGGAACTTTGGATGAACTGTTTGAATCATTGACCTTAATGCAAACAAGTAAGATCAATCATCGGCCGGTTGTTCTTGTTGGTTCAGATTATTGGACAGGATTGATCGATTGGATAAAATCGTCAATGTTAGAAATGGAAAATAATGTTTCAGCAAAAGACCTTGATTTAATTAAAATTGTGGATACTGCAGAGGAAGCGTATCAAGCAATTGAAGATTTTTATGAGTCTCATGAGCTCTCTCCCAATTTTTAAAAACGTATATTTGCGTTTGTACCAAAAGTGAAATGATGCTAAAGAAACTAATTAATTATCTGATAAGTAAGAAATTCCTTTTTAACCTTGTTGCAATTGTTCTCGTTTATACAGTCGGAATATGGGCGCTTAAAGCATATTTGAATTCAAAAACTCACTTTGCGGAGAAAATAGAAGTTCCTAATTTAATCGGTGATAATCAGAATAACATTGCAGAGAAATTAGAGAATGCTCACTTGACTTTTGAAGTTTTAGATTCTATTTATGACCCAGCGAAAGTGGAAGGAACAATTCTCGAACAAGATCCTTTAGCAACAGAGAGTACGGGTATTTATGTGAAAGAAAATCGTATGATTAGAATTCGTGTTTCTAAACGTACACAATTGGTCGAAATGCCTGATTTGGTTGATAAATCTCAACGTTTTGCAGAGTCTATTTTGATTAATCGAAATTTTAGATACAAGTTAGAATATCAACCTTCAAGTGAAGCACATGGAGCAGTGATTGAACAATTGTATAAAGGGAAATCAATATCTCCTAAAACGAAATTGCCGATTGGGTCAAGAATAACACTCATCGTTGGAAGGGATGAAACTGGAGTTAATTTAGTTTTACCAAACTTATATGGATTAACTCTTGAGGAAGCTAAAAGTAGAGTGAAGAATATGGGAAGTATGGAGTTCCTTCCTGTTTGCCCTGATTGTATAACATCTGCTGATTCTTCGATGGCAAGAGTCGTTTCTCAGTCCCCAGAATTCTCAGAAGGAGGTTTGATTTCTTCTGGAACAACAATTTCAGTTTATGCAACGAAGAACTTTAGTGAATAACATTTAATAATGCAAAAATGAAAATAACTAGCCTAATTTCAATCATATTTTTATTTCTGTCAGTTTCGTCTTTTGCTCAAAAAGAAGAGGTTGGACCATTAATGGGGAACCCTCAATTAATGAAGAATAAGAATTCGTTTGACTCTAAAATCAATTCAGGCACTTTTGATAGTACTTTTATTTATACTTTAGATACGGTCACTCTTCCAGTTTTTGATGAATTTAGCAGGAATAAATTTCAAATTTATAACGCAAACTATACAGACGCTGGAGTAACTTTAGATAAAAAGTATCGATTATTAGATAACGTAACGCAGTTGCCATTAGCTAGTGATGTTCAATATACAGAACAAGTAACATTTACAAGGGAAATTGATGTAGATAATGGTACTTTTAACGATGTTCCATTTACGCCTATACAAGTAAAAGTGGGAGATTTATCTTCTTACCCAGTCAGTTATGCAACTACCGATCTTTATCCTCCTTATTATATTTACGACACTATTTCTTACCCAAACCCTGTAGATACCGTTTGGCTAACACCCGAAATTCTTCAAGATTCTGCAACACAATTTTTTGCAACAATCAATGATCCCAACCTTATTTGGGCTGATGCTGAAGCTTATCATAATTATACTTTTGCCGTTGAACCATGGTCGTTGGGTGTTGCAACTTTTGATGGGTTAGATGAGTTTGGGCATCCTTATCAGTTTGGGTCAGCGATTACCAATTATGCTGATAATCTAACATCAAAACCAATTGATATGTCTGCTGTGTCCGCTTCAGATTCGGTTTATTTGAGTTTTTTATATCAAGCACAAGGTTTTGGTGATGCGCCTGAATCTGGAGATTCATTAATTTTAGAATTTTATGCAAAAGATTTAGACCAATGGAATCGAATCTGGAGTACAAATGGAATACCTCTTGCAAATTTCAAAATGGCTCATTTGAGAATCGATAACCCGGATTATTTCAAGAAAGGTTTTCAGTTTAGATTTAGAAATTATGGAGGATTATCAGGAAGCTTAGATCAATTTCATATTGATTACGTAAACCTCAGAATAGCTTCGGGTTATCAAGATACAGTGATTCATGATTTCGCAATTGTTTATCCAATTAATAACCTTTTAGACACCTATACTTCTGTTCCATGGGAGCATTACCAAAATAATCCAAATGGAAAAATGTCATCTACGGTTGATGTAGTTGTGAGAAACAGTGATAATGTACCGGAGAATGAGCAGGATGGTTCAACTGAAATAAAATACAATGGAACGACTGAAGCAACCTTTCTTTTAAGTGAAGCTTTATTAAATAATGGAGATTTGAATTATTCACCTTGGACAACCTATTCTTCTGTTCATGATTTTTCAACAGGTTCAAGATTTGATGAAACAAAAACAGGATTAAAAGAAACGTTTCAAATTGTCTCTGGAGTTACTCATTTGAATTCTACATTCACACAGAATGATTCATCTTATACAGAACAATATTTTCAAAATTATTACAGTTATGATGATGGAACTGCTGAGGCTGCATACGGTCCAACAGGTGCGCAGGCGAGATTGGCTATTCAGTACACGCCTTATGAAACCGACTCTGTAATTGGTGCAAGAATTCATTTTGTGCCATCTGTTTATGATGTTTCAGGGAAATTGTTTTTATTGACAATGTGGGATGACAATAATGGTGTTCCTGGCAATGTGCTTTATCAAGATGAATTATTTTTTCCTAGACAGCCGAAATATGCATATAATCGTGATGTGTTTACCAATTACTATTTTAAAGATACAATGAAAGTTGGAGTGACAGGAACTTTCTATATTGGTTGGAAACAATTTGATGCAGATCGTTTGAATGTAGGATTAGATCGAAACCTGGTAAACAATGATAAAACATTCTATAGTGTTGATAACGGTGTGTCGTGGAACATGTCATCAATCTCAGGTTCAGTTATGATAAACCCAATTTTTTCTACATCATATGATGCTGTATTAGGAATTGAAACGATAGAATCGGAAGATAGAAGTGTAAACATCTATCCTAACCCGACAAATGGGGAAATTTCCATAGAAATCGACGGTGGTCATTTCGAAAAAGCGGAAGTTTTTAATCTTCAAGGGTTAAAAGTAATAGAATCAACGGATGCAAATTTTAGCTTGTCTAATTTACCAAGTGGAATGTATTTTATTCGTGTGAATGATACTCAAGGTCCATTCAAAATAATAAAAAAATAATGAGCGAGAAAGAAGCGGTAGTGGAAGATGAAAATTCTTCAGAAGAAATGTTTGAACATTATAATTTTGTAGCAGACCCAGGACAAGAATTACTAAGAATAGATAAATTCTTGATGGACAGGATTCCTAACTCTTCAAGAAATAAGATTCAAATTGCTGCAAAAAGTGGTCATATTCTTGTGAATAATGAAAAGGTGAAACAGAATTATAAAATTAAACCTTTGGATGAAATTTCAATCGTAATGCCTTACCCTGTTCGTGAACACGAATTAATACCCGAAAATATCCCTGTTGATATCGTTTATGAAGATGATGAGGTGATTGTCGTTAACAAAGAATCCAATATGGTTGTTCATCCCGGTTATGGGAATTATTCTGGTACATTGGTGAATGCATTGATTTATCACTTTGACCAATTGCCTACGAATAATCAAGAGCATACCGGCCGTCCTGGACTAGTGCATCGATTAGATAAGCATACCACCGGGTTGTTAGTTATAGCAAAGACAGAATCTGCTTTAACGAATTTAGCAAAGCAGTTTTACGACAGAACTACAGAACGCCGTTATTGGGCATGGGTTTGGGGGGATGTAAAAGAAGACGGCACGGTTGAAGGTCACGTAGGTAGGTCTATAAAGAACAGAAAAGTAATGACCGTATTCAGTGACGGTGAGATGGGTAAACATGCAGTGACGCATTATAAAGTATTGAAAAGATACGGATATGTTACATTGGTTGAATGTAAATTAGAAACCGGTAGAACGCATCAAATTCGAGTTCACATGAAATCTATAGGTCATACTTTGTTTAATGATTTTGAATATGGAGGAGATAAGATTTTAAAAGGAACAACGAATTCAAAGTATAAAAAATTCATTGAAAATTGTTTTGATTTTTTAGATGGTCAAGCGTTACACGCAAAGACTTTAGGTTTTCAACACCCCGTGACAAAGGAGCAAATTCGATTGACTTCAGAGCTGCCTTCAGGTTTTCAATCTGTACTCGATAAATGGGATAAATATACCGGTGTTTAATTGTGTTTTATCGATGAACACTAGTTTTTTGGAGAGATATCTTGTTAAAGATTCTTTTAAATAATTTTTTTTGTTAATTTTACAAATCATTATGTTTTCTCATGAAGAAATTGTAATTAAAATTTGAAAAACACGATATATGAAATTTAACATTCTATTAGCATTTTCTTTTGTATTATTGAGTACGATCTCAATGGGACAGAGTAAGTACATTGTAAAAGCAGAAAAGGCTTTTGTAAGTGAGAATTATGCTGAAGCAGCAAAATTATGTGAAACTGCCTATAAAAAAATGACGCGTAAAGGTCGTCGAGCAAAAGAGTTAAAAGGAGATATGGCTTTTAAAACTGCTGAATCTTACCGTAATCTTGAACGATACGAAGAGGCAAACGATTGGTACGATAGAGCTATTCTTTTGGATTTTCAAGAGGAAGTTCCAGAGGTCTACTTACACAATGCAGATATGCTCCAGATGATGGGGGAATTAGATAAAGCTATAAAGAATTATGATTTATATCAAGCGCTTGTGCCAAATGATGAGAGAGCAATAATCGGTAAAAAATCATGTGAAGATCACCAAACATACATTGTTGAAAAAACACGTCACATCATTGAAAATCTTGATGTAATTAATACAAAACAATTTGATATGGCACCAATGATTGGTGACCGTAAAAAAGCAAAACTATATTTCAGCTCAAGTAGAGATGGAGTTGTTGGTAAAGGTCAAGACCCAAGAACAGGAGAGTCGTACATGTCTTTATGGGCTACAGATAAAGATAAAAAAGGAAACTGGACTGAACCATACTTAGTCAAAGGAGAATTAGTGAATACGGAAGATAACGAAGGGACTGTATGTTTCGATTCTCGTTACAAGTTAATGTTCTTTACTCGTTGCCCGAATGTTGATAAGACAAACTTAGGTTGTGATATCTGGGTTTCCAAAGCAAAAGGAAAGAAAGAATGGAATGAACCAACAAAAATTGAGGGGTTAAAACAACACGATACTGTTTCTGTTGGTCACCCAGCAACAATGGATGGTAAATATTTAATCTTTGCATCTGATAGAGCCGGAGGTTATGGAGGTAAAGATTTATGGTACACAACTTATACTAAAAAAACGGACTCTTGGTCAGAACCAGTTAATATGGGGTCTGAAATTAATACAAAAGGTAATGAATTATTCCCCTCTTTTGCGTTGAATGGTGACTTGATTTATGCCTCTAACGGTTTACATGGAATGGGTGGATTAGATATTTATAGAGCTGCTCGTGTTGGAGAAGAAAATAAATGGGAAAACCCAACAAATTATGGCGCACCCATAAACAGTATCAACAATGATTATGCAATGGTTGAGGAAACTGAGAAAAAAGGATATTTTACTTCAGAAAGAAAAAGTGGAAACGGAGAATATGTCCCTGATATCTACACCTATATAATACCACCAAATGTTTTTGACCTTAAGGTAATCGTTAGTGAATTAGGTAATACTGAAAAGAAAATTGAAGATGTTAAAGTTATAGTCACAGCTTCTGATGGTAAAACTTGGGAAGGATATACGGATGAAAGCGGGACAGTGTTCTGGGATAAAAATCCAAGTGATGGTTCTCGTTACATTAACGAAGAAGCAGATTATACAATCAATATATCTAAAGAAGGTTTTCACGAGGATAAACATGGTTCATCGCTTTAAACGAAAGGCTTAAATTATGACCAAAACTTTATCGTAGACATGAATCTGTTACCGAAAAAACCAATTCGTTTACCAGAGGTGCGTTACGCATTAAACAAATGGGACCTATTGGTTGATTCAACAATTAATTCCCTAGACTCATTACAGTTTGTTTATGATTTGTTGGAAGAGTATCCAGGAATGGTTCTTCAATTGAATTCGCATACAGATTCACGTGGTAGTAATAAAGCCAATCAAAAACTTTCTGAAAATAGAGCAAAAGCTTGTTACATTTACCTCGTCAAAGAGAAAGGTGTTGATCCAAGAAGAATTGTGCCAGTTGGTAAAGGTGAAAATGATCCTAGAACAGTTTGGAAAAAAGGTGATGAATATTTAGTTGTACAGCCTGTTGATATGGAAGGCGTGACTGAGATTGTCTTGAAAGAAGCATACATTAATAAATACAGAAGGTCTAACCCTAAATTGTACAAGTTAATGCACCAATTTAACAGACGTACAGATGCAGAAGTAATTTCTATGGAGTTTGATCCTGAAACTGCACCAGCAGCTGACCCTGAATTAATGGAATATGTAAAGTATCCATAATTCGGAATAAGTATTTTCAAAAAAGCGTCTCATTTGAGGCGCTTTTTTTGTATCTTAATGGTAAATCTAATTTACTATGACTGAAAAATACCTCCATTTTATATGGAGAAATAAAAGATTCAATTCATTTGAGTTTGTAACAGGACGAAAAGAGAAAGTTCAAATTCTTGATTTTGGAATATATAATGCATTTAATGCAGGTCCAGATTTTAAACATGGTGCAATTATAATCGATGGAATTCAGATGCATGGGCAAATAGAAATGCATATCAAAAGCTCTGATTGGCTTAAACACAAACATCATAAAGATGAACATTACAATAACGTAATACTTCACGTTGTTTATGAAAATGATAAAGAAATTTTTCAAAATGGTGTCCAGATTCCTACCATAGAATTGAAAAATGAAATAGATTTTGCTCATTTTTCGAAATATTCGAAAAAACAATTCAATCGTTTGAATTTTCCTTGTGAAAAAGAGGTGTTAAATATTGATGAGGTCCATTTGAACGCAATGAAAGTGACAGCATTGACGAGTAAACTTAATGATAAGATAGATCTTTTGAAAAACCTAGGATTGAGTAAAGATGAGGAGATGTTATATAATTTAATCGGGCTTTCCTTTAGTATGTCTGTTAATAAAAATGCTTTTCTTCATTTGATGAATAATGTTTCATATTCTTCAATTCAGCATTTGCACCCCCAAAAGAAGGTTCAATTAATCATGTCCGAAAGTGGTCTTCTACAAAAAGTCACCAACAAAGCACAAGAATATTGGCATTTTAAAGGAGTAAGGCCTTCTAGTTTTCCTACTGTCAGGGTTAGCCAGTTTGCATTGTTAGTGGCTCATTTATCTTTTGAATTTTCTTTTATTAATCAAGATGCTGAATCAATCGTACAGAGCTTTAGATCAATGCTTAGTGAAATAGATTTCAGTTCATCAAATGGTAAGAGGAGTTTGAGCAAACGAATGGTTGATTTATTAATTATAAATGCATTGGTTCCTTTTATTTGGTATATTGGGGAGGGAAAAGAAAATCAAAATTTAAAAGAAAGAGCATTGGATATCTTGGTATTACTGCCTTCTGAAAGTAACAATATCATCAATAGATGGAAGAAAATTAATGTTATTCCAAAAAATGCTTTTGATTCACAGTCCCTTTTGGCTTTATATAGGTATTTTTGTAGTCAAAAAAAATGTTTATCTTGCAACGTTGGGCAAAAAGTACTCAACCTAAATTAATATGATACAAAAAGTAGTTTTCTTTTTTGAAATGAGATCCTTCGGTGTTTGCGGTTGGTGGGCAAGAAAATTAGGTATTAGCAGCTCTAAGGTGAGAATTGGTTTCATTTATTCTTCTTTTATAGCCTTAGGTTCTCCCTTGCTAATTTATTTAATCATGGCTTGGGTGTTGGAACATAAGCATTATTTTAAATTACAAAGAAAGAAACGTAACACTATCTGGGAATTATAAATTATGCTAATCAATTATCGTATCTTTTCGAAAGTATATTACTTTCTCGTACTCATATTACTGATCATGTTCGGTGGTACAGTTGGCTTTGTAATTATTGAGGAATGGGATTGGGTAGATTCCTTTTACATGACTATAATTACAATTTCTACAGTAGGGTTTCAAGAAGTACACGAATTGTCAGCTTATGGAAAGGTTTTTACATCCTTCTTAATTATTTCTAGTTTTGGTACATTTGCCTATGCAATTACTTCAATAACAAACTACCTAATTGGTGGGGAATACAAAAAATATCTAAAAGAATATAAGACCATGAAAGAATTGAAAAAAATGACAAATCATGTGATAATTTGTGGGTTTGGTAGAGTGGGACGCCAAGTTGCAGAAGATCTTAAAGCGCATAATAATGATTTTGTCGTGATAGAAAGAAATAAAGATGTTCTTGAAGATAGAATGAATGATGATATTTTTTTTATTGATGGTGATAGTACAGACGATTCTGTATTAGAAAGTGCATCTGTCAAAACTGCTAAAGCGGTTATAACTTGTTTGCCAAAAGATTCTGAGAATATATATGTTGTTCTTGCTGCCAGAGAATTTAATAAAGAAATGATTATTGTTAGCCGAGCGTCTAATCAGTCTGCAGTTTCTAAGTTGAAGATGGCGGGGGCAAGTAATGTAATTATGCCCGATTCAATTGGAGGTTCTCACATGGCGTCTTTAATCGCTCATCCTGATGTTATGGAGTTTATTGACATGATTCGTGTACAGGGTGATCAAGGGTGCAATGTAGAATCAATTTCTTATGAAGAGCTCCCCGATTCATTGAGAGATAAAACCATTGAACAATTAGAGTCTAAAAAAGAAACAGGAGTAACAATTATTGGTTTTAAAAACAAAGAAGGTGAGTATATTGTCAACCCTACTAGAGATACAATTGTTAGTGAAGGGTCAAGGGTTTTTGTACTTGGGAACTCACATCAGATAAGCCTTATAATTAAAAAGTATAATATTTCACATTAATAAAATGAAGATATTCATTACAGGATCTAACGGGCTACTGGGTCAGAAAATAGTTGATTTTTGTTTAAAGAATTCAATTGAGTTTATTGCAACCTCTAAAGGCGGAAATAGAAATTCGAAATGTCCAGCGGATAATTATTGTGAACTCGATATTACAAACAATGAAGATGTAAGTGTTCTTATTGTAAAAGAAAAACCAACACATGTTGTTCATACAGCTGCAATAACCAATGTAGATTTCTGCGAGTTGAATCCTAAAGAAAGTGAACTGGTCAATGTTACGGCAACAAAATATTTAGTCGATGCATCGAATGAAGTTCAAGCGCACTTCCAATTTATTTCCACCGATTTTGTTTTCGATGGCACAAAAGGAAATTATTCTGAGAATGACGAAGTGAATCCGTTGAGTGAATATGCTCGTTCAAAAGTGAAAAGTGAACAAATCACAATGGAAACTGCCAAATTTGGGTGGTCTATCATACGTACTATTATCGTTTATGGTGTTGGGGAGAATTTATCTCGTTCAAATTTAATTATGTGGGCGAAAGGAGCAATAGAAAAAGGAGATGCAATTAATATTATTGATGATCAATTTCGCGCACCAACTTTTGCGGATGATCTAGCTGCCGGATGTCTAGGGGTGATTCTCAATAATGAAAATGGTGTTTTTCATATCTCTGGGCCTGAAACGATGTCTATCTATGAAATCGTTGAGCGAATTGCAAAGCATTTCAACTACTCTATGGAGAAGGTAAATAAGATTTCTAGTTCTACACTGAATCAACCTGCACATC
The DNA here is from genome assembly GCA_024280155.1 of Bacteroidota bacterium. GTDB lineage: Bacteria > Bacteroidota > Bacteroidia > Flavobacteriales_D > Crocinitomicaceae > UBA4466. The sequence continues at coordinate 96,179 of JAJRQQ010000015.1, read as the reverse complement.
GTCCACCAAAAACGGGTTTTGATTTGTCGAAAGCTTATGAAAAGATAAACTATAAACCTCATACTCTCGAGGAAACTTTAGACTTACTGTTTTGACTATTACGCTGTTTTATAGTGATTAAGCTTTTATGAAAATTTGCTTATATTTGTTCCTTACGAAATTTTACAAATCAAATTCAAACAATGAAGATTACACTTTCAATACTTGCTGTTATTTCACCCCTGTTAACTTTTGCGCAAGAAAAAGAAAAAAATATTGCAGATTATTTTGACAGTGTTATTTTCTTTCCAATAAAAATTATTGGAATTGATATTCCAATTGTATTAATCGTTTTAATTCTTGGAGCCCTTTTCTTTACGTTTTATTTTAAGTTTCCAAACATTCGACTTTTTGGTACTGCAATCAAGATTGTTGGCGGGAAATATGACCACCTTGATCACCACGCTGCTTTTGAAGATAAAGATGATGTAAATATGGTAAATGGAGATTTACCTGACACCATTAAGATTGAAGGTGCAGAAGGTGAGGTGACACATTTTCAAGCATTAACAGCAGCCTTGTCAGCTACAGTCGGATTAGGGAATATTGCTGGTGTAGCAATTGCAATTGCAATCGGTGGACCCGGTGCTACTTTCTGGATGATTGTTGCAGGTTTTATCGGCATGGCTTCCAAATTTGCAGAATGTACATTAGGAGTCAAGTACCGTGATATTGACGCTGACGGAACAGTGCATGGTGGTCCGATGTATTATTTGTCAAAAGGATTAAAAGAGAAAGGTTTAGCAAAGTTAGGTAAGTTTTTTGCAATATTCTTCGCGATTATGGCCGTTGGAGGATCTTTTGGTGGTGGAAATATGTTCCAAGCCAATCAAGCGGCATCTCAGTTTACTAAAATACTAGGTTTAGATTCTCCAATGGCAAGCGTTATTTTCGGAGTAGTAGTTGCAATTATTGTTGGGATTGTTATTATTGGAGGAATTAAGAAGATTGGCGCAGTAACGGAGAAGGTTGTTCCAATCATGGCTGTTATATATGTCCTAGCGGCCTTAATTATTCTAGGGATGAATTTCTCATTGATTGATGATTCATTTGGCCTAATTTTTAGTGGTGCGTTTAATTTTGATGCTGGAATCGGCGGGTTTATTGGAGTTTTAATTGTTGGATTTCAGAGAGCAGCATTCTCGAACGAAGCAGGTGTTGGCTCTGCTGCAATTGCCCACTCAGCTGTAAAAACAAAGTATGCAGCAAGTGAAGGGATCGTTGCTTTACTTGAGCCGTTTATTGATACGGTTGTTATTTGTACAATGACTGCTCTAGTGATGATTATTACAAATCTTAAATTTGGTCTTTTCGATTATGGAAACTTGACAGCAGCGAAAGATGTTATTATGAATAATGGTGAAATATTAGGAGGAGTAGATTTGACTTCTGCTGCTTTTGATTCTGTTATCCCTCACTTTTCAATTGTGTTAACAGTAGCGGTTATTCTTTTTGCAATTTCAACAATGCTTTCCTGGTCTTATTACGGTTTGCAAGCGTGGAAATTTTTGTTTGGAAAGAGTAAAATGTCTGATTTGATTTACAAGGGGCTTTTTGTTGTTTTTGTTGTGATTGGCTCGTCTGTGAGTCTTGGTTCTGTCATTAAGTTTTCAGATGCAATGATTTTTGCAATGGTTTTTCCGAATGTGATTGGGTTGATTATTCTAGCTCCCAAGGTAAAGGAAGAGTTGGTAAGATATCTTTCTGTAATCAAAGGGTCTAAATAGAATGTCTATTTCTAAACGAAATAAAAGAGGTTTTTTTATCGTTTTGATACTCTTATTGATTGTGTCTTATACACCAAGAATCCTCAATGCTTTTGAGAAAACTTCTGTTTTTAAAATTTCACATCAACAATTACTAGAATCTGATAAAGAACTTGTCGAGAAAAGTAAAAGGTATAAAAAAAAGAAAAAGAAATACACGAAGAAAAAAAAATCTTATAAAAGAGTGTTAGAAAAAATTGACCCAAATCTTTTAACAAAAGAAGATTGGATGAATTTAGGATTGTCTGATAAACAATCAACATCTTTACTTCGCTTTGCAAAAAGAGGCTTGAAATCAAATGAAGATTTAAAGAAAATATACGTTCTACCTGATGAGCTTTATAATTTGATTGCTGATTCGATGATGTATCCTAGTGCCAAAAATGACTATTCAAAAACAGAAAACTCTAAACAAAATAAGGTTAAAATTGACTTTACAGAAATCGAATTAAATCAAGCGACTCAAGAAGAGTTAGAAACAATTCCTGGTATTGGACCATTCTTCGCTAAGAATATTATTAAAAGAAGGTCTGAGTTAGGTGGCTTTTCAAATAAAATGCAATTACTTGAGATATGGAAATTCGACCAAATTAAATACGATGAAATTCAGAAATTTGTTTTCGTAGACAAGACCGTTATTCATAAAATTAACGTTAACTTAGCAACGATCGATGAATTGAAAAAACATCCATATATTTCTTATAAAGTCGCAAACTCTATTGTGAAAATGAGAGAAATGAGAGGGGAGTATGATGAAGTGATAGAGATTCAAGAATCAAAACTCATAGATCAAGAATTATACATAAAATTAGTACCATATATAGAATTATAATGTCAGTTGAACAAAAATTAAGAAAATCAATCAGAGATGTTGTCGATTTCCCGAAAAAGGGTATTGTTTTTAAGGATATCACACCGATAATGATGGATCCAGAATTGTCGAATGAGGTAGTTGACCATTTGTTTGAAATTTATAAGGATCAAAATTTAGATGCTGTTGCAGGAATCGAAAGTCGAGGGTTCTTATTTGGATATCCTCTTGCGATGAAATTAGGAATTCCTTTTGTTCTTATTCGTAAAAAAGGAAAACTACCTTACGATAAAATAAGTCATGACTATGATCTTGAATATGGCAGTGCTACAATTGAAATGCATACAGATGCAGTGGGTCATAAACATCGTGTGTTAATTCACGATGACTTATTGGCAACTGGAGGTTCAGCTGAAGCTGCAGCTATTCTCATCGAGAAATCGGGTGGGGAAGTTGTTGGTTTTAATTTCCTCGTTTCTCTAGACTTCCTTAATGGTGAAGAGAAGATTAAGCTTTTCTCAAACAATATTACTAATTTAGTAACCTATTAACCTGTTACTCAAAAAATCAATCAAATATGAATTTCGAAAGAAATGAAAACCAAAAAATGATTGCGCAAATGGTGCGTGATTTTGCAGAAAAAGAAATAAGACCCTACATGAATCAATGGGATGCAGATGAGTATTTCCCTATTGAAACAATGAAAAAAATGGGTGAGTTAGGTCTCTTAGGAATTTATATCCCCGAAGAATATGGAGGAAGTGGTTTTTCTTACGATGAATACGCTACTGCGTTGATGGAATTAGGAAAAGTTTGTGGAGGTATTGGTTTGAGTGTTGCTGCTCATAATTCTTTATGTACAGGTCATATTTATTACCACGGTTCTGAAGAACAAAAAAAACGTTTTTTGCCAAAATTGTCTTCAGGAGAATTTATTGGAGCTTGGGGTTTAACTGAGCCTAACACTGGTTCAGATGCAATGAGAATGAAAACAACTGCAGTGAAAGATGGTAATGATTGGGTCATCAATGGTGCAAAAAATTGGATAACGCATGGTTTGTCTGGGGATGTCTCAGTTGTTTTGGTGAGAACAGGAGAGCTTCTCGATAGTAAAGGAATAACTGCTTTTATCGTTGAGAAAGGTACGCCAGGTTTTTCTGCTGTTAAAATTAAAGACAAACTAGGTGTTAGAGCTAGTGAAACTGCAGAATTAATTTTTGATAATGTTAGGGTTCCACAAGAAAATGTAATTGGAGGTGTAGGAGAAGGTTTTGCTCAAGCGATGCAAATCTTAGACGGAGGAAGAATTTCGATTGCTGCGTTAAGTTGCGGAGTTGCTCGAGGGGCTTATGAAGCTTCTATTAAGTATGCAAAAGAAAGAGAACAGTTTGGTAAACCTATTGCCCAGTTTCAAGGAATCTCTTTTAAACTTGCAGATATGGCAACTGAAGTTGAAGCGGCAGAGTTACTTACCTTTCAGGCGGCGTATTTAAAGAACACGAAACAAAAGATGACCAAACAAGGTGCTTTTGCTAAGTATTTTGCTAGTGAGGTGGCGGTAAAATGTGGCAATGAAGCAGTGCAAATTATGGGAGGTTATGGATATACGAAAGAATATCCTGCAGAGAAGTTTTTACGAGACGCAAAGCTTATGACAATAGGAGAAGGGACGTCTGAAATACAAAAAGTCGTTATTTCTAGAGAAATTTTAAAATAAAGTTTTGGAATTAGGTTTAAAGTTGTATCTTTGCCGTCCGATATTTGAAATAAAAGAATAAAATAAATAGATAGATATGTTAATTATCCCAGTTAAAGAAGGCGAAAACATCGATAGAGCAATAAAACGCTATAAAAAGAAATTCGATAGAACAAAAGTTATGAGAGAGCTTCGTGCAAGAAAAGAATTCGTTAAGCCGTCAGTTTTGAATCGTCAAGGAAGAATCCACGCTGCTTACAAGCAAAGAATGGAATCTGCAGAGATTTAATTGAAACTTTTTGTTTTAAAAAACGTTAAAGGAGCTTATGGCTCCTTTTTTTATGCTTGATGGTTTTCTGAGTTTTTTACGATCTGAAAAAAGATATTCAGAGCACACTTGTGTAGCTTACAAAACTGACCTAGAACAATTTTTTCGTTTTATTGACGTGAACAACCAAGATGAGATAAAAGAAGTTCAATTGAACCTGATTCGATCTTGGATGATTGATTTATTGGAAAACGATTACAAAACAAAATCGGTGCACCGAAAAATAGCATCTATTAGGACATTTTATAAATGGCTACAGAGAAATGGTGAGATTGAAAGTAATCCTGCGCAGTTAATCCGATTACCTAAATTGTCTGTAAGTCCTCCGTCTTTTGCACGTGTAGAAGAAGTGGCAGAAGATAATTTAAACCCCTTGTTTGATGAGTCTTTTGAAGGTGTAAGAGATCGTTTAATGTTTGAGCTTTTGTATCAAATGGGAGTCAGGTCGTCAGAGTTGATTGGTATTCTTGAAGTGAATGTTCAAGAAGGTAGTGTGAAAGTTTTGGGAAAAAGAAACAAAGAAAGAATTATTCCCATTACAAAGAAGTTGTCTCAACTGATTAAAAGATACCGAAGCTTAAAAAAAGATCTTAATTTTAAAAATGAATTCTTACTGGTGCTTGATAATGGTAAAAAAATTTACCCTAAGTTTGTCTATCGGAAAATAAATAACTACCTTAGTAGGGCAACTGAATTAAGTGTTAAGAGTCCTCATGTATTAAGGCATACATTTGCAACTCACATGTTAAATAGTGGTGCTGGTTTAGAGGTTTTGAAAGAATTACTAGGGCATTCTAATTTATCAGCAACGCAGGTTTATACACATAATTCATTTTCGCAGTTAACAAATATTTATTCACAATCCCATCCAAGGGGTGCTAAAAAGTAAACGTATGGATTTTAAAGTAAACACAGTTCATTTCTCAGCAGACGAGAAACTAGTAGAGTACATCAAAGAGAAAGTGAAGAAATTAGAGAAAATTTATGATCACATCATCGCAAGTGAAGTTTATTTAAGGATTGATAAAAGTGAATCCAATGAAAATAAGATAGCTGAAGTTAAAATTCTTTTACCGGGGAATGAACTTTTTGCTAAGAAGCAATGTAAAAGTTTTGAAGAAGCGACCGATTTAGCAGTTGCTGCATTAAAAAAACAAGTTGAGAAGCATAAAAGTAAGCATGCTTAAATGTTTGCTTATAAGGTGTTTAGAGTGGGCTATTTAGGATAGCCCATTTTTTTTAAAAAAAAACATAAAAAAACTTGCAGTTATAAAGAAAAGTTTCATAAATTTGCACTCCCGTTGTGAAAAGCGGGTAACTTTTTTAAAGTTCTTTCAAATATTGAAAACTATTAAATGTGCCGATGTAGCTCAGCTGGCTAGAGCAGCTGATTTGTAATCAGCAGGTCGGGGGTTCGAGTCCCTCCATCGGCTCAAAATGGGGAGATACTCAAGCGGCCAACGAGGGCAGACTGTAAATCTGCTGACTACGTCTTCGCAGGTTCGAATCCTGCTCTCCCCACATACCAATATTTTAATAGTTTTGTTTTTATAAGCGGGAGTAGCTCAGTTGGTAGAGCGTCAGCCTTCCAAGCTGAGGGTCGCGAGTTCGAGTCTCGTCTCCCGCTCAATTTTTTGAAAGTATTTTGTGCCGATGTAGCTCAGGGGTAGAGTACTTCCTTGGTAAGGAAGAGGTCACGAGTTCAAATCTCGTCATTGGCTCGATTAAAAAGATTTAAAACTTTTTCACCCGTGGGGGTGGAATTTTTGCATATATAAAAGTTTATTATTTAACAAGAAAACACAAACACAATGGCTAAGGAAACATTCGACCGTTCGAAACCACACGTTAACATCGGTACAATTGGTCACGTCGATCACGGTAAAACAACATTAACAGCTGCAATCTCTAGCGTACTAGCTGGGCAAGGATTGGCTGAAACTCGCGATTTCTCTTCAATCGACAACGCACCTGAAGAAAAAGAACGTGGTATTACAATTAACACATCTCACATTGAGTATGCTACAGAAAATCGTCATTACGCTCACGTTGACTGTCCAGGTCACGCGGATTACGTAAAGAACATGGTTACTGGTGCTGCACAGATGGATGGTGCAATCTTAGTAGTTGCTGCTACAGATGGACCAATGCCTCAAACTCGTGAGCATATCTTATTAGGACGTCAGGTTGGTGTTCCAAGAATGGTTGTGTTCATGAATAAAGTAGATATGGTAGATGATGAAGAGTTGATCGAATTGGTTGACATGGAAATCAGAGAATTACTTTCTTTCTACGATTACGATGGTGACAATACTCCTGTTATCGCTGGTTCTGCATTAGGTGCATTGAACGGTGAAGAAAAATGGGTTGCTACTGTGAATGAATTAATGACTGCTGTTGATACTTGGATTGAATTACCTCCAAGAGATATTGATAAGCCTTTCTTAATGCCAGTTGAAGATGTATTTACAATTACTGGTCGTGGTACTGTTGCTACAGGACGTATCGAAACAGGAGTTATTAATACAGGAGATCCTGTTGATATCTTAGGGATGGGAGCTGAAAAGTTAACTTCTACTGTTACTGGAGTTGAAATGTTCCGTAAAATCTTAGATAGAGGTGAGGCTGGTGATAATGTTGGTATCTTATTAAGAGGTGTTGAGAAATCAGACATCAAACGTGGAATGGTTATCTGTGAACCAGGTAAGACTACTCCTCATATCGAGTTTAAAGCTGAGATTTATGTATTGAAGAAAGAAGAAGGTGGTCGTCACACTCCTTTCCATAATAAATATCGTCCTCAGTTTTACTTCAGAACAACTGATGTTACAGGTGAAATCTTCTTAGAAGATGGACGCGAAATGGTTATGCCTGGAGACAATGTTACAATTAAAGTTAAATTGATCGTAGCAATTGCAATGCACAAAGGTTTACGCTTCGCAATACGTGAAGGTGGTAGAACAGTTGGAGCTGGACAAGTTACTGAGATTCTAGTTTAATCGAAATAGATTATTATTAAAAGGGGAGTTTTACTCCCCTTTTTATACGGGTGTAGCTCAGCTGGTAGAGTAGTGGTCTCCAAAACCATTGGTCGTGGGTTCGAATCCTACCGCCCGTGCTAAAGTAAAGAAATGTCAAAAGTAAAAGAATACATTAACGAGACTGTAACAGAAATGGTACACCGAGTTACATGGCCAACATGGAAAGAATTACAGAGTAACACGATAATAGTCGTTGTTGCTTCTGTGCTTATAGCAATTACGATCTTTGTTATGGATTTTGCCTTCGGTATTAATGGCGGAAAAGATACAGTGTGGAAAGGATTGTTAGGTTTTATTTATAAAACATTTTAATTAAAGCCATGGCAGAAATTAAAAAAAGATTTTATGTTGTTCGTGTTATCACGGGTAAGGAAAATAAAATTAAGGAATATCTAGAAATGGAAATCTCTAGATTGAAATTAAATGATTTTGTCGGTCAGATTTTAATACCTACTGAAAAAGTTTACCAAATCAAAAAAGGTAAAAAAGTAAGTAGAGATAAAACTTTTTTACCTGGTTACATCATCGTTGAAGCTGCTCTTGAAGGAGAAGTTCCTCACGTGATTAGAAGTGTTCCTAATGTTATGGGATTTCTTGGTAACGAAAAAGGTGGCGCTCCTTCTCCAATGAGAATGGCTGAGGTGAACCGAATATTAGGTCAAGTAGATGAACTTTCAGAAGCAGAAGAAGAAATGAGAATTCCTTTTACTGTTGGTGAACCTGTTAAGGTAGTAGATGGGCCATTCAATAATTTCAGTGGTACAATTGATGAAATCAATGAAGAGAAAAAGAAACTGAAAGTGATGGTGAAAATTTTTGGAAGAAAAAACTTGCTTGAGTTAAACTACATGCAGGTAGAAAAAGAATAAAAGTGTATATTAACCGTAGGAGTGATGAAAGCAATTAAAGCTTCCTGTAAGTAATCATGTTTGACTACATAATTTAAATAACAAATGGCTAAAGAAGTAGCAGGTTTGATCAAATTACAGATCAGAGGTGGTGCAGCCAATCCAGCTCCTCCAGTTGGTCCCGCACTTGGTGCAAAAGGGGTTAACATTATGGAGTTTTGCAAGCAGTTTAATGCGCGTACGCAAGACAAAGCAGGAAAGGTTTTACCAGCAGTAATCACTGTTTATAGTGATAAATCGTTTGATTTTGTAATAAAAACTCCACCAGCAGCAATGCAGATTATGGAACAAATTAAACTTAAGAAAGGATCATCTGAACCTAATCGTTTAAAAGTAGGAACTATTTCTTGGGATAAAATTCGTGTCATAGCTGAAGATAAGTTGCAAGATATGAATTGTTTTACTGTTGATTCAGCAATGATGATGATAGCAGGAACAGCAAGAAGTATGGGAGTTATAGTAAAAGGTGGTGAAGCACCAAAAACTAATTAATTGTTGATGTAATGGGAAGAATATCTAAAAAGAGAAAAGAAGCTCTAGCGAAGATTGATTCAGCTAAAGCTTATTCCTGAACAGAGGCATGTAACTTAGTTAAGGAGGTTTCAACTACTAAATTTGATGCATCTGTTGATGTGAGTGTAAGACTTGGAGTTGATCCGAGAAAAGCAAACCAAATGGTAAGAGGCGTTGTAGCTTTACCTCATGGTACAGGTAAGGACTTGAAAGTTCTTGTACTTTGTACTCCTGATAAGGAAGAAGAGGCAAAAGCAGCAGGAGCTGATTATGTTGGTTTGGATGAATACATTCAAAAAATCAAAGGTGGATGGACAGACATTGATGTAATTATTACAATGCCTGCAGTTATGGGGAAAGTTGGTGCTTTAGGTCGTATTTTAGGGCCAAGAGGTTTAATGCCAAATCCAAAAACAGGTACTGTAACAATGGATATCGCTAAAGCGGTAACTGAAGTGAAAGCTGGTAAGATTGACTTTAAAGTTGACAAGTATGGAATTATTCATGCAATGGTTGCTAAATCAAGCTTCGAAGGAAGTAAGATTGAAGATAACTTAAATGAACTATTGTCAACAATTGTTAAATTAAAACCGTCTTCATCTAAAGGTACTTACATTAAGAGTATTTACATCAGTTCAACTATGAGTCCTAGTATTCAGGTTGATACTAAGTCTGTAATTGCTTAAAACTTACGAATATGACAAGAGAAGAAAAAGCAAAGTATATAGATGAATTAGTTGAACAATTAAAGGGAAACAATGTCATCTATTTAGCAGACACAGCGGAATTAACAGTTGAAGTTATTAGTAACTTCAGAAGACGTGCTTTCAAAGCAAACGTTAGCTTAAGGGTAGTAAAGAATACTTTACTCGCTAAAGCAATGGATAAAGTGGAAGATAAAGATTTTGGTAACTTGAAAGATACTCTTTCTGGTGCAACATCTATCATGTTTTCAGAAGTAGGAAATGTTCCAGCAAAACTTATTAAAGATTTTCGTAAGAAAAACGATAAGCCTATTCTTAAAGGTGCTTGGATTGATGAAGGTGTTTATATTGGCGATGATCAATTACAATTACTTGCAGATATCAAAAGTAAAGAAGAATTGGTTGGAGAAATCATTACATTACTTCAAAGTCCTGCTAAGAACGTTGTTTCTGGACTTAAAAGTGCTGGCGGTACAATCGCTGGATTACTTAAAACGCTCGAAGAGAGAGCATAATTATTATTATTTAGAACTAAATTAAAATTAAATACAATGGCTGATTTGAAAAAAATGGCAGAAGAGTTAGTAAATCTTACAGTAAAAGATGTTAATGAACTAGCTACAATCTTAAAAGATGAATACGGTATCGAACCTGCTGCAGCTGCAGTTGCTGTTGCTGCTGGTGGAGCCGGTGGTGGTGAAGCTGCTGAAGAGCAAACAGAATTCGATGTAATTCTTAAAGCGGCAGGTGGATCTAAACTTGCAGTTGTTAAATTGGTTAAAGAATTGACTGGTTTAGGATTGAAAGAGTCTAAAGAAATGGTAGACAAAGCACCAACAACTATTAAAGCAGCTGTATCAAAAGATGAAGCTGATGGTCTTAAAACTTCTTTAGAAGAAGCAGGAGCTGAGGTTGAGGTTAAATAATCTCAATACTATTTAATGGAAAGGCATCCGTCATTTGACGGATGCCTATTCCTGTTTAATTGCATTACGTGCATTGTGCACATATTTATTCACCAATAAAGGTTTGGCTTTGGCATCATCAAACAGTATTTCGAAAAGAGTGAATTTTGCGTCTAGCAAAAATCAATTTGCATATCCAGATTTCTTGGATATTCAATTAAAGTCTTTCCAAGAGTTTTTTCAACTTGAAACAACTCCTGAAAATAGAGAAAGCGAAGGGTTATTTAAAGTTTTCGCAGAAAACTTTCCAATTACTGATACGAGAAATCAATTCGTATTAGAATTCTTGGATTACTTTGTAGATCCTCCACGATATAGCATTGAAGAATGTATAGATAGAGGATTGACACATAGTGTCCCACTTAAAGCAAAACTAAAATTGTATTGTACAGATCCTGAACATGAGGATTTTGAAACAATCGTTCAAGATGTTTATCTTGGAACAATTCCATATATGACTCCTAAAGGTTCATTCGTGGTTAACGGAGCAGAACGTGTTATCGTTTCTCAATTGCACCGTTCACCTGGTGTTTTCTTTGGACAAAGTCGTCACGCGAATGGTACAAAATTATATTCTGCGCGTGTTATTCCTTTTAAAGGATCTTGGATTGAGTTTGCAACTGACATTAATAATGTTATGTATGCATATATCGATCGTAAGAAAAAATTACCGGTTACAACTCTTTTCCGTGCTATCGGATATGAAACAGATAAAGATATTCTTGAAATATTTGATCTTGCTGACGAGTTGAAAGCAACAAAAACAAACCTTAAAAAAGCACTTGGACGTAAATTAGCGGCGAGGGTACTTAAATCATGGGTAGAAGATTTTGTTGATGAAGATACTGGCGAAGTTGTTTCTATTGAAAGAAATGAAGTTTTACTTGATCGTGAAACTATTCTTGAAGAAGAACATATCGAATTGATTATCGATTCTGGTTCGAAAACTATTATCCTTCATAAAGAAGATGCAAATAGTGCCGATTTTACAATTATCTATAATACTTTACAAAAAGATACTTCAAATTCTGAAAAAGAAGCTGTAGAACATATCTATCGTCAATTGCGTAACGCTGAGCCGCCAGATTATGATACTGCAAAAGGAGTTTTTGAAAAATTATTCTTTTCTGATACTCGTTATGATTTAGGTGAAGTAGGACGTTTTAGAATGAATAAAAAATTGGGTGGAAACATGGATGAAACATCCCGCGTTCTTACAAAACCTGATATGATTTCGATTATCAAATACCTTATCGAGTTAATTAACTCAAAAGCTGAGGTTGATGATATTGATCACTTGTCTAATAGACGTGTGAGAACAGTTGGAGAACAACTGTATTCTCAATTTGGAGTTGGTCTTGCTCGTATGGCGAGAACGATTCGTGAAAGAATGAATGTTAGAGATAATGAGGTTTTTACACCAATCGATTTGATTAATGCGAAAACACTTTCTTCTGTAATTAATTCTTTCTTCGGAACGAATCAATTATCTCAGTTTATGGATCAAACGAATCCATTGTCTGAAGTAACACACAAACGTAGATTATCAGCACTAGGACCTGGTGGACTTTCTAGAGAAAGAGCAGGTTTCGAAGTGCGTGATGTTCACTATACTCATTACGGTCGTCTTTGTACAATAGAAACACCTGAGGGACCAAACATTGGATTGATTTCCTCTTTATGTGTATTTGCAAAAGTAAATAAACTTGGTTTTATTGAAACTCCATATCGTGAAGTTTCGAAAGGTAAAGTTTCATTTACGAAAGATCCAATTTACCTTTCTGCTGAAGAAGAAGGCGGAATGATGATTGCTCAAGCAAATGCTAAAGTTGATGAAAAAGGTAATTTCTTAACTGAAGTTGTTAAAGCGAGACAACAAGGAGAATTCCCTGTAGTTGTTCCTTCAGATATTACTTTAATGGATGTAGGCGCTAACCAAATTGCTTCTATTGCAGCCTCGTCAATTCCTTTCTTAGAACACGATGATGCCAATCGTGCTTTGATGGGATCAAATATGCAGCGACAAGCAGTACCTCTTTTGAAACCTAATTCTCCAATTGTAGGAACAGGAATTGAGGAGTTAGTCGCAAAGGATTCACGTGTTTTAATTAATGCAGAAGGTGAAGGTGTAGTTGAGTATGTTGATGCAAATAAAATCACGATCAAATACAATTGGACGAAAGAAGATAAATTAGTTAGTTTCGATGGAGAAACAAAAACATATCCTCTGGTTAAGTTTGCTAAAACAAATCAAGGTACTTGTATTAACTTGAAACCAATTGTCAAAAAAGGTGATAAAGTTTGTGAAGGGCAAGTTCTTTGTGAAGGTTACGCAACTCAGCAAGGTGAATTAGCTCTTGGTCAAAACTTAAAAGTGGCATTTATGCCATGGAAAGGATATAATTTTGAGGATGCGATTGTAATTTCTGAGCGTGTTGTGCGTGACGATGTATTTACTTCAATCCACATTGATGAATATTCTGTAGATGTTCGTGATACTAAAAGAGGAATGGAAGAATTAACTTCAGATATTCCTAATGTTAGTGAAGAGTCTACTAAAGATCTTGATGAAAATGGTCTAATTAGAGTTGGAGCAGACATCAAAGAAGGAGACATCTTGATTGGTAAAATCACACCTAAAGGTGAAACGGATCCTTCTCCAGAAGAAAAATTATTGAGAGCAATCTTTGGTGACAAAGCTGGAGATGTAAAAGATGCTTCTTTAAAAGCAAGACCTTCGTTGAAAGGTGTTGTTGTTCAGAAAAAACTATTTTCTAGAGCAGTTAAAGATAGAAAATCGAAAGCTCAAGATAAACCGATTCTTGAAAAGTTAGATTCTGAATATGAAAAAGAATTTGCAGCTTTGAAAGAAACATTGATTGAAAAAATTCTCGCAATTGTTGAGGATAACAAATCAATGGGGGTATTCAATAACTTTAGAGAAGAAATCATTAAGAAAGGATCTAAGTTTTCTCAAAGAAACTTAAATGCTATCGATTTCTCTATCGTTAACCCTACAAATTGGATCAATAATGATGAGATTAACACTTTAATTGGTCGAGTTATTCATAACTTCAATATAAAATCTAATGATTTACTTGGAGCTTATAAACGTAAGAAATTTCAAATTTCTGTTGGTGACGAACTTCCTGCTGGAATTATCAAAATGGCTAAAATTTATATCGCTAAGAAACGTAAGTTGAAAGTTGGTGATAAAATGGCCGGTCGACATGGTAACAAAGGTATTGTTGCTAACATTGTTCGACAAGAAGATATGCCATTCTTAGAAGATGGAACACCAGTAGATATCGTACTGAACCCGTTAGGGGTGCCTTCTCGTATGAACTTAGGTCAAATCTATGAAACTGTTCTTGGTTGGGCAGATGAAAAATTAGGAATTAAGTTTGCTACGCCAATTTTTGACGGAGCACATCCAACTGAAATTGATGCATGGACAGAAAAAGCTGGAGTACCAAAATCAGGTAAGACATACTTATATGATGGTGGAACTGGCGTTCGATTTGACCAAACAGCATCAGTTGGTGTGATTTACATGTTGAAATTATCTCACATGGTTGATGATAAAATGCATGCTCGTTCTATCGGACCTTATTCGTTGATTACTCAACAGCCGTTAGGTGGTAAGGCCCAATTTGGTGGACAAAGATGTGGTGAAATGGAAGTTTGGGCATTGGAAGCATTCGGTGCAGCAAATATTCTTCAAGAAATCTTGACCGTTAAATCGGATGATGTAATGGGACGTGCTAAAGCATATGAAGCGATTGTTAAAGGGGACAACATTCCTAAACCAGGAGTACCTGAATCGTTTAATGTACTTTTACATGAACTTCGTGGTTTATGTCTTGAAATTACATTGGATTAATCGCATTTTGAATTAAAGAAATAAGGCAATATATTATGGCTTACAGAAAAGAAACATCAAAAAAACAAAGTACTTTCAACAAAATTACAATTTCGTTGGCGTCACCTGAACCAATCCTTGAGCAATCAAGTGGTGAAGTACTCAAGCCGGAAACGATTAATTATCGTACATACAAACCAGAAAGAGATGGTTTGTTTTGTGAAAGAATTTTTGGTCCGGTAAAAGATTATGAGTGTCATTGTGGAAAATACAAAAGAATCCGATACAAAGGAATCGTTTGTGACCGTTGTGGTGTAGAGGTTACAGAGAAAAAAGTACGTCGTGAACGTATGGGACATATTTCATTGGTTGTTCCTGTAGCTCACATCTGGTACTTTAGATCTTTACCAAATAAAATTGGTTACCTTTTAGGCTTACCGACTAAAAAATTGGATCAAATTATCTATTATGAAAGATATGTTGTAATTCAATCAGGTATTGCAAAAGATGCCGAAGGAGAAGAATTAACTCGCTTGGACTTCCTTACAGAAGAAGAGTATTTAGATATTCTAGATGCTATTCCTATGGAAAATCAATACTTAGAGGATTCAGATCCAAATAAATTCATCGCAAAAATGGGTGCTGAAGCATTGCATGATTTGCTTAAAACGATGGATTTAACGCAGACTTCATATGATCTAAGACACAAAGCAAATACTGAAACTTCTGTTCAACGTAAAAATGAAGCGTTGAAAAGATTACAAGTTGTGGAAGCTATGAGAGATTCTCAAACGAGAATTGAAAATAGACCAGAATGGATGATTGTAAAAGTAGTTCCAGTTATTCCGCCAGAACTAAGACCTTTAGTTCCTTTAGATGGTGGACGTTTTGCTACATCTGATTTAAATGATTTGTATAGACGTGTTATTATTCGTAACAATCGTTTGAAACGATTAATCGAAATTAAAGCACCTGAAGTTATCTTAAGAAATGAGAAGCGTATGCTTCAAGAGTCTGTAGATTCTCTTTTTGACAACTCTAGAAAATCTTCTGCTGTTAAAACAGAATCTAATCGACCTTTAAAATCTCTTTCTGATTCATTAAAAGGTAAACAAGGTCGTTTCCGTCAAAATTTATTAGGAAAACGTGTTGATTATTCCGCTCGTTCTGTAATTGTTGTAGGGCCAGATTTGAAATTGCATGAGTGTGGATTGCCAAAAGATATGGCAGCTGAATTATACAAACCTTTTATTATTCGAAAATTAATTGAAAGAGGTGTTGTTAAAACAGTTAAGTCTGCGAAAAAAATTATTGATAAGAAAGAACCAATCGTTTGGGATATTCTTGAAAATATATTAAGAGGGCACCCTGTTCTTTTGAATAGAGCTCCAACTCTTCACCGTTTAGGAATTCAAGCTTTTCAACCAAAATTAATTGAAGGAAAAGCAATTCGTTTACATCCATTGGTTACTACTGCATTTAATGCCGATTTTGATGGAGATCAAATGGCAGTTCACTTACCTTTAGGTAATGCTGCAATTTTGGAAGCTCAATTATTGATGTTGGCTTCTCATAACATTTTGAATCCAGCAAATGGTGCTCCAATTGCTGTACCTTCTCAAGATATGGTGTTGGGTCTTTATTATTTGACGAAACCAAAGAGAAGTACTAAAGATGATATTGTAAAAGGTGAAGGTGGAACATTCTACTCTCCTGAAGAAGTTATCATTGCATACAATGAAGGTGCATTAGACCTCCATGCTGCTATTAAGGTGAGAACTTACGATACTGATGAAAATGGAGAAAATGTTCTTCAATTGATTGAAACTACTTGTGGTCGTATCATTTTTAATGAAAAAGTTCCTGCTGAAGCTGGTTACATAAATGATGTAATGACGAAGAAAGCTCTTCGTGATATGATTGGTGAGGTATTGAAAGTTTGTGGAACAGCCCGTTCTGTTGCTTTCTTGGATGAAATTAAGGATTTGGGTTATACCATGGCCTTTACCGATGGATTATCTTTCAATCTTGAGGATATTATTATCCCGAAAGAAAAAGTTACGTTGGTTGCTAAAGCTGAGGTTGATGTGAAAGAAGTAATGGACAACTATAACATGGGTCTAATCACGAACAATGAGCGTTATAATCAGATTATTGATATTTGGCCACATACAAATTCTAGGTTGACACAAACTTTAATGGATCAATTGAAAAATGATCAGCAAGGTTTCAATTCAATCTATATGATGTATGATTCTGGAGCTCGTGGTTCGAAAGAACAAATTCGTCAGTTGTCTGGAATGCGTGGATTAATGGCTAAGCCTCAGAAATCTGGAGCTTCTGCTCAAGACATTATTGAGAATCCAATTTTGTCAAACTTTAAAGAGGGATTATCAATTCTTGAGTACTTTATATCTACTCACGGTGCACGTAAAGGTCTTGCCGATACTGCCTTGAAAACTGCCGATGCGGGTTATCTTACTCGTCGTTTGGTTGATGTTGCACAAGATGTAGTCGTGAATGACTTTGATTGTGGTACGTTAAGAGGTTTAATAGCCGTTCCTTTAATGAAAAATGATGATATTATTGAATCATTGAAAGATAGGATTGTTGGACGTACTTCTTTAATGACAATTACACACCCGAAAACGGATGAACTAATTGTTGAAGAAGGAATTCTAATTACAGAATCAATGGCGAATGCTATTGAAGCTGCTGGGATTGATGAAGTTGAAATTCGTTCAGTTCTTACTTGTGAAAAGAAAAAAGGTGTCTGCTCGAAATGTTATGGATTAAATCTTGCAACTCAACGACCTGCTCAAATAGGTGATGCAGTTGGTGTTGTAGCTGCTCAATCAATTGGTGAGCCAGGTACTCAGTTAACCCTTCGAACTTTCCACGTTGGTGGTACAGCTTCGAACATTACGGATGAGTTTGATTTGAAATCTAAGACAGATGGGACATTAGAAATCGATGAATTAAGAACAATTGAACGTAAAGATCAAGACGGTAAAAAATCAGTTGTTGTATTAGGACGTTCTGCTGAAGTTAAAATAATTGATTCGAAAGGAGAAGTTACTATGACTGCTAATATTCCTTACGGATCAGAAATGTTGGTTGAGGATAAGGCGAAGTTGAAAAAAGATGATGTAATCTGTAAATGGGATCCATATAATGCCGTGATTATTTCTGAAGTGAAAGGTAAAGTTGTTTTTGACAATGTTATAAATGGTATTACTTTCCGTGAAGAAGTTGATGAGCAAACTGGATTTACTGAAAAAGTAATTACTGAATCTAGAGATAAGAAAAAGAATCCTTCGATACATATTATAGATCCTAAGTCTAAAGAGGTTTTGAGAGAATACAGTTTACCTGTTGATGCTCATATTGCTGTGAATGAAGGAGATAAGTTGAATGGTGGTGAAATCTTAGTGAAGATCCCTCGTAAAGCTGGGAAGTCGGGTGATATTACCGGTGGTCTACCTCGTGTAACGGAACTTTTCGAAGCACGTAATCCGTCTAATCCAGCAGTTGTTTCTGAAATTGACGGTGTAGCTGAATATGGTAAAATCAAACGTGGTAACCGAGAAATTCAAATCACTTCTAAAACAGGTGAAGTACGTAAGTACTTGGTTCCATTATCGAAACATATCCTAGTTCAAGAAAATGATTTTGTTAGAGCTGGTCAACCTTTGTCTGTTGGAGCAATTACTCCTAAAGATATTCTTAATATTGAGGGACCAACTAAAGTTCAAGAGTATATTGTGAATGAAATCCAAGAAGTTTATCGACTTCAAGGAGTGAAAATTAATGATAAACATTTTGAAGTTTTAGTTCGCCAAATGATGTTGAAAGCTCAAATATTAGATTCTGGAGATACTCGATTCTTAGAAGGTAAGGCTGTTCATAAATCAGATATTATTGAAGAAAATGATGCGATTTATGGAATGATGGTAGTAACTGACGCTGGAGGTTCTGATGAAATTAAAGCTGGTCAGATTGTATCTGCTCGTAAATTAAGAGATGAAAATTCACAGTTAAAAAGAGCTGATAAAAAAATAATTGAAGCTAGAGAAGCGATACCTGCAACTTCTACACCTATGTTGCAAGGGATTACTAGATCATCACTTCAAACGAAATCATTTATTTCGGCTGCTTCTTTCCAAGAAACTACAAAAGTTTTAAATGAAGCTGCTATAGCTGGTAAAGAAGATCATTTATTAGGATTGAAAGAAAATGTAATTGTTGGACATTTAATTCCAGCAGGAACAGGTTTTAGACAATTCCAAAAAATGTTAGTTGGGTCTAAAGATGAATTAAAAGAATTAACAGACAAAGCGGAAGACGCTCAAATCGTTGAATAAAGTACGATATATCTAAATGTTAAAAGGGATTGTGAAAGCAATCCCTTTTTTTTTGCTTTGCTTTTTATTTCGTGTTAATATTGTTTATATTCGTACTATGGAAAATAACAAAAAAGACAATCAAGTTAATATTGAATTAACAGACGAAGTAGCGAATGGTGTTTACACGAATCTTGCAATTATAACTCACTCTCCTTCAGAGTTTGTATGTGATTTCATCCAATTGATGCCAGGTGTTCCTCAAGGAAAAGTCAGATCTAGAGTTATAATGACACCTCAAAATGCAAAAAGATTATTATCAGCACTGAAAGATAACTTAGAAAAGTATGAGACTACTTTTGGACCGTTAAAAGACGAGGGAAATCCTCCAATGCCTCCAATGAATTTTGGCACACCGACAACTCAGGCTTAATTAAATATTATTTTTTTAGACCAAATTTTTTGATTGCCACACGAATCGACGACAATTAAACGCAATTCCTTTTCACCTTTGAAAGATTGATTTCGTGTGTATAAAATTGTTGATCTTTTAGCATCGTACTCAAGAAGTACCCATTCTCCATTTATGAACAAATCATAATCTGAGATAGACGTTTCTGTGTCAGAAATTTTCCATTTCAAAGTTCTACCATTTAATCGAGTAATACTGTTTTTGAAATTGACAGGATAAATGGTTGGTGCGGTTTCATCATTTTTTATAGTGTATTTTCCAAAATACTTTGGTTCAAAAACTAAAAGACTATCGTCGTATAATGCGAGAATTGATTTATGACGATTTTTTGCTGTAATCATATTCATGTAATAGTTCTTATTAGCATATTCGCCATAAATCTTTATTTTATAAGCTTTTTGAACCGGTATTTCTGCATTTCCAATAGAATGGTCAATTGTGGATGGGGTAATTTGTAAAGGTTCATAGGTTGTTGTTCTCCCAAATTCAACTTCTGTGTTGTTTTTCTTTAAAATCATTGTTTGAGAAGGAAGCAGAAAAGATGAATCGGTTTGGATTTGGTCGGACGTATTAATCTCTCCAGCCTGAATGACAAGCTCAAATTTTAAAATAGATTTATTCCCTTTTGCATCAAAAGCTATGAACATTACATTGTATTTGCCACCGGCTGCACCATGAAAAATACCTAATTCATCATTTGTATAAATTGGTAAACAATTCTCTTTCGTTCGAAATGATTTATGAAATTTTCGTTTCAAATGAGCATATTCGTAATAATCCTTATGTGAATTAACGTAGCGAGTTGATTCGAAAGGAACACGATTTATTTTTTGCCCAAAAATAGTATCATTGTCTATGATTAAATAACTTCCATAAAGCCCACATTTGTTTCCAGCACCATCAAACCTGTCAATTACATCAAATGCGAAACCTAATCCTCCAGATTTAGATAAAAAATGAGCAGGTACAATTAATTTATTTTCAGAAATATAGTGAGTAGATTTTCCTTTGTAAACTTTATTTACCTTTGTTTTTTTTGGGAAACGATATCCTTCTTTTGTTAAACCATACACTTTTAAATTTCGTATTTCTGGTTTTTTATGGTCAGCAATATCAAATCCAAATACCAAAGGGTTTAGAGCTTGTTCAGTTTTAGTATCTCTTAATTCAAAATGAAGATGCGGAGCAGATGAACCTCCTGTATTTCCCGAAATGGCAACAACTGGACCTTTTCTTACCTTAAGTTGATTTTTTTTGGGAAATATCTCAACTGCATAATTTTGTTCAATGTATTGAGTCTCTTTTATTAATGCAGCAATTTCACCTTTAAATTCACTACAATGTGCATAAACACTTGTTACCCCATTTGGATGGTTAATGTAAATTACTTTCCCATAACCGTATGGTGATATTTTTATTCTTGAAATATACCCTTCTTCAATTGAATAAATATTGTATCCAATTTTACCGTTGGTTTTGAAATCAAGCCCCATGTGAAAATGATTAGGTCTTAATTCACCAAAATTTGAAGCTAAAATTAATGGAATTCCAAGGGGAGAGTGGTAATTATATTTTATTTCATCTTGAGCGATAGAGAGATGGAGTGTGGAAAATACGAAAAAAGTAAAAAATGAGTTTTTTATCATAGTGTAAAAATAGATTTTTTATAAAAAAGAACAATAATAAGTCCAAAAAATACTTGATTGTATTCAATACTATGTTATTTTTGTTGTAAAGTCATTTTTATGTCAGATAAAATTCATCAACTAATTGAAAAACTTCGCGAGAATTTCGTGAAGAAGAGTGATGCTTTATTGGCGGAAAAGTCAAATAATCAGTTGGTTAATGCCAAACTCATTGAACTTAAAGCACAAATTGAAGTGTTGGAGTCTGAGAATACTGCATTAAAAGTTAGAATTGATGATTTTAAAAAACAAGAAAATGAAGTGGAAGAAGAATTCATATTACAAACTCAACAGACCACAATGGTTTCTGATGAGCACATTGATGAGTTAGTGAAAGAAATAGATTACTGTATAGGGCAGTTAAAGAAATAATAAAATGGCAAAATTATCAATTGAAGTTAAAGTTGCAGGTCGTTCATATCCTCTTTCGGTAGAAGAAGGTGAGAAAGAAGCAGTTCTTGCGGCTGCAGCAGACATCAATAAGGCAATTAAATTGCTTCAAGATAATTATGCAGTTAAAGATATGCAAGATTTACTTGCAATGACGTCGTTGCAATTGGCAACGAAAAACAATTCAAATCGCTCATCTTCGGTTGAGGAATCTCTTTTTGAAAAAATTGAAGAAGATTTACAGCGTTTAGTGGAAGAGACGAAAAGTTAAAGAATTGCCCTAATTTATTTTTTTATTGACATCAGTTTGTAGTATTGAATAGTGTAATAATTATTTAATAGTTTAAATTATGAATGTAATATTTGGAGTTATTGGTGCCGTAATTGGAGCGATAGTTGCCTTTGTAGTACAAGGTGTTCTCTTGAAGAAAAAAACGGAAAAAGTATTAGTTGATGCCGAGAAAGAGGGTGAAACAATCAAAAAGAATAAAATTATTCAAGCGAAAGAACGCTTCTTGAAACTCAAAGAGGAACACGATAAAAAAATAAAAGACAGAGAACGAAAATTACAATCTACGGAAGATCGAGTTCGAAATAAAGAAACGTCTTTGTCTAAGAAAATTGAAGAGGCAAACCGTAGAGAAAAACAATTCTCAAAGAATCAACTTGCTTTGGATAGTAAAATTCAAGCTTATGAAAGTAAGCACAATGATTTAGAGAAACAACATGCTAAAATTGTTACTGAATTGTCTAAAATCAGTGGTATGTCTGCAGAAGATGCAAAGAATGGATTGGTTGAGTCGTTAAAAGATGAAGCAAGAACAAATGCAATGGCTCATATCAATGAGATTGTAGAAGAAGCTAAACTTAATGCCAATAAAGAAGCTCGTAAGATTGTTATTCAAACAATTCAACGGGTTGCAACCGAACAAGCTGTAGAAAATTCTGTTTCAGTATTTAATATTGAAACGGATGAAGTGAAAGGTCGAATCATTGGTAGAGAAGGTCGAAATATTCGCGCTTTAGAAGCCGCAACAGGTGTCGAGATTATTGTAGATGATACACCAGAGGCGATTATTCTTTCTTGTTTTGATCCAATTCGTCGTGAAATTGCACGTTTAGCATTGCATCAATTGGTTTCGGATGGTAGGATTCATCCAGCTCGTATTGAAGAGGTAGTGGCGAAAACGAAGAAACAATTGAACGAAGAGATTGCAGAAACGGGACGTAGAACTTGTATTGATTTAGGCATACATGGTTTACACGCTGAGCTAGTACGTATGATTGGTCGAATGAAATACAGATCTTCTTATGGACAGAATTTATTACAACACTCCAGAGAAGTAGCGAACTTATGTGCGATTATGGCTGCAGAGTTAGGGTTGAATGTCAAATTAGCGAAAAGAGCTGGATTATTACACGATATAGGAAAAGTTCCAGATGAAGAACCAGAATTACCGCATGCTATCTTGGGAATGAAAATAGCTGAGAAATATGGTGAAACACCAGATATCTGTAACGCTATTGGTGCTCACCATGATGAAATTGAAATGACGACTTTGATTTCTCCAATTGTTCAGGTTTGTGATGCTATTTCAGGTGCACGTCCAGGTGCACGTAGAGAAATTGTTGAATCTTACATCAAAAGAATTAAAGATCTCGAAAGTTTAGCTCTTGGCTATGACGGTGTAAATACTGCTTATGCCATTCAAGCCGGTCGTGAATTGAGAGTCTTGGTGGAAAGTGATAATATTTCTGATGCAAGAGCTGATGAACTTTCTTTTGAAATTTCACAACGAATTCAAACGGAGATGACTTATCCAGGACAAGTGAAAATCACACTTATTCGAGAGAAAAGAGCGGTGAATTATGCAAAATAAAAGTTTAGAACATGGGTTAGATAGATTACAAGGTAAACATATTCTTGTAACTGGTGGAGCTGGTTTTATTGGTTCGAATCTAGTAGGTGTCTTATTGGAGAATAAGATTAGAGTATCCGTTTTAGATAACTTAGCTACAGGGAGAATCAGTAATTTAGATGAATTCCAAGATAATCCATTGTTTACTTTTATTGAAGGTGATATTACAAATTTTCAAACTTGTTTGGATGCTTTAGATGGAATTGATGCCGTAAGTCACCAAGCTGCACTTGGTTCTGTGCCTCGTTCAATAGAATTTCCGCACAATACACACCAAGTTAATGCAACAGGTTTTCTAAATATGCTTCATGCTGTAAAAGAAAAAGGGTTGAAACGGTTTGTTTATGCAAGTTCTTCTTCAGTTTATGGCAACAGTCAGAATTCTCCGAAGAAAATAGGAGAGGAAGGGGAATTACTTTCTCCATACGCAGTGACTAAACGTTTGAATGAAGAATATGGAAAAGTTTACCATAAATTGCATTCTATCGAAACAGTTGGATTAAGATATTTCAATGTTTTTGGACCAAAACAAGATCCGAATGGGGTTTATGCAGCTGCAATTCCGAAGTTTATTGATAAAATGTTAAAAGGAGAAACCATCACAATTAATGGTGATGGAGAACAAACTCGGGATTTCACATATGTTTTAAATGCTGTCCAAGCCAATGTGTTAGGTCTTTCTACAGAGAATGAAGAAGCTTTTGGAAAAGCGTTTAATGTGGCATGTGGTGAGTATTTATCTTTAAATGGTGTGATTGAAGCTATAAAAGAACAATTATTGTCATTGAATGTTTATAATTTAAACACTAAAATTGTTCATGGTCCAGAAAGATTAGGAGATGTTAGAAATTCTTTGGCTGATATTACAAAAACAACTAGTGAACTGAATTATAGTCACCCGATTTCTTTTGAAGATGGCATGGGGATTTATATGAATAGCCTACCGAAGTAAGTATATTCTTTCTTCATGCTGTTGTTGATTCTATATTTGAAATAATGTTTAAAAAGCTTAACCTAAAATCTGATTTAGTAAAACACATTATTGTTTTAATGTCAGGGACTGTAATGGCTCAGATGTTAGGCTATTTTTTTGCACCTGTAATTACCCGACTTTATACTCCTGATGAAGCTGGAGAATTAGGTTTGTTTATTCGAATCGTTGGAATAGGTGCTGCTTTCGCTACTTTGAGGTACGAACTTGCGTTACCAATTGTTAAGGCTAACGTTCATTCTTTTAGATTGTATTTAATAGCATTGAGAAGTACGATTGCTTTCTCTCTTTTGGCTTTGATCATTCTAATCATTCCAATAGGTTTATCCATACAGATTGACACAACAATTTTTTACTTACTAATTCCTTTTACTATTTTCTTTTTTGCATTGAACAATATAGGAACGAATTGGGCAATAAGGAACAAGGCATTTAAAAGTATAAGCTATGCCCGTATTTCCAACTCACTAGTAAGTAGCTTAACTAAGATTGGATTAGGTTGGTTGAATTTTGGATCAAGTGGATTAATCATTGGTATGGCATTGGGAGCAGTTATTGCAAATCTTAAATTTATTGTTGATTTCTTCAAAGCAAAACAATATTTTCAAATTAGTTCTCGATCAAGCAGAAATTATGTCTTAGCAATAACATACAAAGAGTTTCCGAAAATCAATCTGCCACATGTTTTAATGGACTTAGGGAGAGATTTATTAATTGCTGTATTATTGTTGAAGCTGTTTTCTAAGGAAGATTTTGGACTATACGATCTGTCATTCAGGATGTTGAAGGTTCCGTTAATTTTTATTGGAGTTGCAATCGGTCAGATTTTCTTCCAAAGTTGTGCGAAAAAAGTTAATGATAACAAAGATATTTTACCTGTGGTACTTAAGTCTGTTAAGACTTTAACCTTATTATCTATTGTACCCTTTACAATCATCTTTATTTTTGGAGAAGAGATTTTCTCTTTTGTTTTTGGAGAAATGTGGAGTGGAGCTGGTCGATTTGCTGAAATAATGTCTCCATGGTTTATGGTAAATTTCATTTTGTCTCCAATCTCCTCAATCCCTGTTATTATTCGGAGACAATCGGAGTTTTTTAAAATGGCCATGATTGGTACTTTTGTGATGATTGTTTCCCTTGTAGTACCCCCTGTTTTTTTTAATTTTGATATATACAATACACTTTGGGTGGTTAGTATAGGACAGACGATTTATCTTCTTTGCGCAATGGTCTTTATTTTTTATTACACAAAAAAAGGAGTTAAAGTAATCTAATTTCCATTACTAATTTTGATTTATAAAGTAACATTAAAATAATTCATATATTTGTTATATATGGACCAATTACTTCGACTTAAATTATCCCTCTTTAAAAGACGCATTAAGCACTTCGTCTTCAATAAACCATTGATAAAATCTGAAAAATTTGAGATTGGAAAGAATGTTGTTTTTGGAAAGAATATTAAAATCTATGCTAAAAATGTTAAGATTGGAGATGGTTGTGTTATTGGGGACAATGTGATTATTCATGGAGAAGAATTTGTCTTAGGTGATTATGGGAAAATTTATCAAAATTGTTTTTTTCCTGGAGGAAAAGTCCAAATAGGTCATAATTTTTGGTTAGGTGCAGATTCTATTGTTGATGGAAGGGCTGGCACTTTAATAGGAAACAATGTTGGGATAGGGGCTCAAAGTCAACTTTGGACTCACATGATTTATGGTGATGTGATGCAGGGTTGTCGTTTTCATAGCGAAGCTGCACTTACTATAGGAAATGATGTTTGGTTGGCAGGACATAATTTAGTTTCTCCGGTAACCATTGAAGACCGCTCTCTTGCAATGCTTGGTTCTTTAATTACTAAGAACATGTATAAAGATAGAACATATGCAGGATCACCAGCGAAAGATTTTACAGACAAATTAGGTCCTCAATTTGAAGAACCCTCGATTGAGGATAAAAAAGAAATTTTAGTTTCGAAATTAGAACTATTTACGAAGAAATATGGGTTGAAGGATTATAAAAATTACGTTACTATTTATACTGTAGAAGACGATTGTTTTATTGAAACAGAACAAATCCAAATCAATATATCTAGAAGATCATACAAAAAAACAGGTGCTATTTTGGAGTATCTTTTAATTTATTTTTTACTTCCTGACGTGAAACTCTTACCAGAATAATTATGAGAATATTAATTGTCGGATTACCACTGTTTGGTGAAAGATTAAAAGAAGATCTTATTCTATTTGATAAGAATAACGAGTATTTTTTTTTAAATACATATTATAATAAATGGGATAAGTTAAGAGCACTTTTTTTAATTCCAACGGTTGATGTAGTATATTCTATAAATGGTACTCTTGATAAAAGTAAAGTTTTCGATTTGGCATTATTTTTTAAAAAGAAAGTCATGATGACTTGGGTTGGTACAGATGTATTGAAAGCTAAAAAAATAAAAAACATTAATTTAAAGTTCTTAAATGAAATAGAGCATTTCTGTGAAGTGAAGTGGATTCAAAAGGAATTGAAGAGTATTAATGTAGATGCTAAAATTCTAAATTTTTTTAATTTTCAAGAAAAAAAAAGCAATGATTGGTTAAAAAACGAAAGATTACAGATACTTTCTTATATAAGTAAAGGACGTGAAGAATATTATGGATGGGATGCTATTGTAGAGGTGGCTAAAAAAACACCTGAAGTTGACTTTACGATTGTTGGTACTGATTTACAAAAAGGAACCCCCGAAAATATGAAATGTCTGGGTTGGGTGGATAATATGGACCATTTTTTTAATCGATGTCATTCTACGATACGCTTCTTAGATCATGATGGTCTTTCGGGGTTTGTATTGGAATCACTATATAGAGGAAAACATGTTTTCTATACCGAACCTTTAGAACACTGCACACATGTGAAAAATACTCAAGATTTATATGAAGGTGTTTTGGAACTGAGTGAGAAATTGAAAAAAGGGGAATTAAGTATAAATACAGAAGGAATTCATTACGTAAATACTAATTTTAATAGAGATTTTATTTTGAATAAATTAGTTGAAACTTTTACTAAATGAAAGGTCTAATAATAGCATATTCTTTCTCACCCAATAAAAATGTTGGAGCTTTAAGACCATCTTATTGGGCGGAGGAAATGAAAAAAAGTGAAGGAATTGATGTTGACCTAGTAACTGTTGTCGATTCTGAAGTTAGAAATGACTCTTATACCAGAATTGTAGTGCCTAATACAGCAAAATCATTTTGGTCTTTTTTAATTAAAGATGAGGGGCTTACATGGAGAAAAGATTTATTCAAGTATTTTTCGACAATTCAACTTGAGAAATATGACTTTGTAATATTTACTGGAGGGCCTTTCTTTCATTTTTCTTTGGCGAAGATGTTTAAAAAGAAAGGTGTTAAAGTTATTTTAGATTATAGAGACCCCTTTAGTTATAACCCCCGGTTTAAGGATAAAGGAATTAAAAAAATAATTAAAAAAATAATTGAAAAAAAGTTCTTAAAGTACGCGGATTTAGTTACCACAGTTAATGATGCATGTCATGATTACATTGGTTATAATATGAAGTTAAATCGTTTGATTGTACCAAACGGATTTGATGAAAGAATAACCAATCAGGTAAAGAAAAGTAAAATAGATTTTGACATGTTTTATGCCGGTCGATATTATTGGGAACCGATTGATTTTTTAGACGTCTTGTTTGAAAATGGGTACTCACTTTCTCATGCAGGTCCTGAACATAATTATTATCATCCTTTTTTTAAAAGTCAAAAGAATCAATATTTAGGATTATTATCGCAAGATAGAATGTATGAAGAGTTAATGAAGGCTGAAATTGGAGTTGTCTTTACTATTGATGTTCCTTTTGAATCAACTACAAAATTGTATGATTATTTGGCTTTAAATAAAAAAATATTAATAATCACAATGGGTGAACCACATTCAGGGGTGCTAAATAGGGAGTTACAGAATTACCCCAATTACAGATGGGTAAATTATAATAAAAAGGACATTGCTCAAGCAATTAAAGAGTTAAAGCAGTTAAATGTTGTAGCTTGTAATGTTGAAAAATTTTCAAGAAAAGAGTCCTTAAAATTGATTTCAACTGAAATTAAGCAACTAATTAAATAGCCTTGAAATATGGGTGATTTTTTAATTAAGATTGACGTGTCAATTTCATCTCTAATATTAATTATATTTGTTTAATGGTGAGAAAAGAAAATCGAATATTATTTTTAGCAGATATTAACTCTATTCATACTGAAAGATGGGTGAAAGGGTTGATTGACAAAGGCTATTATGTAGGGTTATTCTCATTAACCAAAAGAACATCTGATTGGAGTGTTAATCTTAAGAACTTTACATTCCATAGTTTTGGTGCTACGAAGAATAGTTTTAGCTTGACAAAGAAGTTTTCAAAAATATCCTATTTCTTCGCTAAAAATGAAATGATTACTTTTTTTAAATCATTTCAGCCTAATATTGTACATGCTCACTATGCATCTTCGTATGGGATGCTTGCAAGGAAATTAAATTTTGACAAAATAGTATTATCAGTTTGGGGTTCTGATGTATATGAATTCCCCAAAAGAAGCGTGATTCACAGAATTTTATTTAATAAAATTTTAAAAACTGCAACGGTTATATGTTCTACTTCTGTAGATATGGCTAGATAGATTAAATTGTATACTTCTAAAAAAATTGAAATAACTCCTTTCGGAGTGGATACAGAATTATTTAAACCTCATGAGATAAAAAAAGAGAATTTCACAATTGGAACAGTTAAGGCACTAGAAACAGTTTATGGAATAGATAGATTACTATTGTTGTTTGCTTCTTTTTTAAAAGAAGTTGATGAAAACGCAATACTTAAAATTTATGGTAAAGGCTCTCAAAAAGAATACCTTGAATCTTTAGTCTTGGAGTTAAATCTCCAAAAAAATGTTTTTTTTAAAGGTTATGTTAAAGGCAATGAGTTAATAAATGCATTTAATTCAATAGATGTGTTTGTAAATTTATCAAGGGCTGAAAGTTTCGGCGTTTCTGTTTTAGAAGCACAATCTTGTGGAGTACCTGTTATTGTTTCAAGTGTTGGCGGACTACCTGAAGTAGTGTCGAGCAAGTCAGGGTTTATTATAAATGGAGATTCAATCGAAGAAGGTTTGGCCTCTTTAAAAAAACTTTCAGTTAAAGAGAGGAGAGAAGCAATGGGGAAAGAAGGACGATTGTTTGTTGAACAAAATTATTCAATAGAACATTGTATGGATGTACTATTGAATATCTATCAAAAAATCTAACTTCATTGCTTATCGTGAATGATTTAATGAAAAATAATATGGATAATATAAAATATCAAAATTTAGTGCATTATGCTTTGACTTTTTTTACTTTTATTAGTATTTCAATTCCTTCATTAACCAGTGTTTCAATTGTTCTTCTTTCTCTCACTATAATTCTTGCCTATGTCAAAAAAAGCATAACTTTCAAATGGAATAAAATTTCTCTACTATTTCTTTTGCTTTATTTCGCATATTTGATTGGATGTTTTTTTTCTAATAATCTCGATATTGCTTCGAAATACTTGGAATATAAATTGTCTTTTGTCGTTTTTCCAATATTACTTTCGCTAGATTTTAAACAAAATTCACTCAATGTAAAATGGCCCATAATAGGACTCATTCTAGGTGTTTGTTACACCGCTTCCTATGGTGTGGTTAATGCTTTCATTTGTCAGGCGAGTGGTGGTGAGTCTTGCTTTGTAACCGTTTCTATTTCTCCAGTACATCATCCAACCTATTTTATGACTTACATTGTCTTTGCTATTGCAACAGCGTGGTATGGATGGTCTAAAAAATGGAACTATTTTTCTTTGTATTGGATTGTACCGTATTCAATTCTCGGAGTAATTCTACACGCTTATGCCTTGAGCTTTTCGGGTTTACTCTTTTTAATGCTTGTTTTGGGTGGGATGTCTCTCTATTTTATTTATAAAAAATGGGGAAAAGTGTCAGCGTTCATCCTTATTCTTCTTTTTCCTTTAATTACTTTTGTTGCAGTTAAAAAGATTCCATCCATTCGTGGAGAATATGAAGGGTCTGTAAAATATGTTTCCTCATTTCTAACTAATCCAACTCAATTTATAAAAGAACGTGACTCAAGTATGTCTGGCAGTGAGCAACGATTAGTGATGTGGTTGGTTTCTTATGAACAAATTAAGGAAAAACCTTTCGGAGTTGGTACCGGAGATGTTGATGATGGCCTGGGGCAACGGCTGAATGAATTAGGACGAGAAAAATTGGCGGTTAAAAAATTGAACCCACACAATCAATACATGCAAACAACTATTGAGATAGGTGTTTTTGGACTTTTAATTTTTCTGGCGATTCTGGTAGGATTCTTTCGTTTTGGTTGGAAATATAGAAATTGGTTGTTACTAATACTTGTTGGAAGTTTAGCATTTAATTCGCTTTTCGAATCAATGTTACAACGCCAAAGTGGTGTTGTTTTCTATACATTTTGGATGTGTCTTCTCTTATTGTTCCCAGAAAAAAACAGGAATAATGACATTAAAGCTTAATTTTATTTTTTCCTAAAAAAACATCAATGAAACAAGTCGAGTTTTTGAAACCTTCAGATAATAGGACTGTAAAGAACAAAATATCTTTATTGATTCTCACTCAATATTACCCACCTGAAATTGGTGCACCTCAAAATCGACTGCATGAATTAGCCGTTCGTATGAAAGCAAAAGGGATTGATGTTGAAGTCTTAACAGCTATGCCAAATTATCCTAAAATGGAAATTGAAGAGCGGTATAAGAATGGTCAAATCAAAGAAGAAATTATTGATGGTATTCAAGTTTATCGTTCCTCTATTTTCGTTTCAAAGTCCAAGAAAATTATACCAAGATTGCTGAATTATTTCAGTTTCGTTTGGAGTTCATATTGGAGAGGTCGTAAATTGAAGAATTACGATTACATCATGGTTGAATCTCCTCCGTTATTTATCGGTTATTCTGCAATGCGTTTAGCCAAAAAGAAAAAAGCTAAATTAATTTTCAATGTTTCGGATTTATGGCCAGAAAGTGCCGAAAAAATGGGAATTGTTACCAATAAATTGATGCTAAATTTCGCATATAATTTAGAAGCAAAATGTTATCGAGAATCAACTTTGGTTACAGGGCAAACAATGGGGATTGTAGATAGTATTCAAAATCGTTTTCCAAAAACAAAATTGCATTGGTTACCGAATGGTGTTGATTTAGATTTTTATGATCCTGAAAAAATACAGGCAAATGGTTTTAGAGAACGAAACGGTTTTGCGAATGAGGATATCGTATTCTTTTATGGTGGTATTATCGGACACGCGCAAGGATTACAAGTTGTTTTACATGCCGCAAAATCAATTGAGAACCCACGTGTAAAAATAATTCTTCAAGGTGCAGGTCCTGAATTAGATGGCTTATTGAAATTGAATAAAGAATTAGGGTTGACAAATGTATTCTTTCTTCCTCCAGTTCAAAAAACGGAGATGCCAAGTATCTTGAAAGAAGTCGATGTCGCTTTAATTCCATTGCGAAAACTCGATATCTTCCAAGGGGCAATTCCTTCTAAAATTTGTGAAGCTCTCTCGATGAAGAAAGCACTTTTACTGGGGGTAGAAGGAGAAGCGAAGCATCATTTTATAGATAAAGCAAACGCTGGACTCTTCTTTGAACCAGAAAATAGCGAGGATTTAGCTTTAAAAATCAATGAAATAGCAACTAAACCAGAGTCGATTGCTGAAATGGGCGAAAATGCAAGGAATTATGTACGTGAACATTTTAACCGTGATATTATTGCAGAAGATTTCTTGAAGGTTTTGAAACAATAATTACTTTTACAAAAAAAACACAATGATTCCATTCTCACCACCTCGTATTGATGACAAAGTAATAAATGAAGTTATTGCAGCTCTTAAATCGGGATGGATAACTACCGGACCTCGGACGAAGCAGTTCGAGAAAGATATTACATCTTACACAGGTTGCAAAACGACAATTGCTGTTAATTCATGGACAATGGGGATGCAGGTTCTACTTCATTGGTGGGGAATAGGTGAAGGTGATGAGGTAATTATTCCTGCATATACGTATTGTGCAAGTGCAAATGTAATCTTCCATTCTGGAGCAACTCCTGTGATGGTTGATGTAAATGAAGAAGATTTTAACCTCAATGTAGAGAAAGTTCGCGCTGCAATTACGCCTCGAACCAAAGCAATTATGGCAGTGGATATCGGTGGCTTACCTGCTGATTATGATGAGTTATTGACGTTGATTAATGAGGAGCAAATTAAAGCTCAATTTTCTCCAAAGAATGAAAAACAAGAGAAATTAGGTCGAATATTGTTGCTTTCTGATTCTGCACATAGTTTTGGAGCAAAATACAACGGAAAACGTTCGGGTGCATTAGCGGATATTTCTTCCTTTTCTTTTCATGCTGTGAAAAATTTAACAACGGCAGAAGGTGGAGCGCTTTGTTTTAATTTGCCAGAGAAATTTAATCACGAAGATATTTACAAAGAATTTAATACGAAAATTCTCCACGGACAAAACAAAGATGCGCTTGCTAAAACGCAAAAAGGTAATTGGAAATACGATGTGATTGAACCAGGATTCAAATGCAATATGACTGATATTCAAGCAGCAATTGGTTTGATAGAATTAGGTCGTTACCAAGAAAATTTAGATAGAAGAAAAGAGATTTTTGACCAATACTATAATGCTTTTTCAAAAGAAAGTTGGGCAAATAATCCTTTGTATGAAACGGAGAATAAAACATCGAGTTACCATTTGTATTTGCTCAGAATAAATGGTGCAACGGAAGAACAACGTGATGCGATAATGCAAGAAGTTTTCAATGTTGACGTGTCTGTGAATGTTCATTTTCAACCTTTGCCTCGTCTAACAGCGTACAAGAATTTAGGGTATAAAATGGAAGATTATCCAGAAGCTTATGCTTCTTTTGCGAATGAGATTTCTTTGCCTGTTTATTATGATTTAACTGATGAACAAGTGAAAATGGTCGTAGAAGCAGTGAAAAATGCAGTTTCAGTTGTGATGAAGGGGTAAAAAAATGAAAAATGAAAAATTGTTCGTTTTTGTTATGAAATGCAAGATAAACACAGAGAATATATAATCACTAAACAGTTGCTTAGAAGTGCAACAAATGTCGCTGCTAACATTGAAGAAGCACAAGGGGCAATCTCTAAAAAAGAATTTATAGCAAAAACCCAAATTTCTTTAATAGAAGCGAGAGAATCAGTTTATTGGATTCGATTAATTATAGCATCTCAAGTATTTAAATCAGAAAAGTTATCTTTGCTTTTAAACGAATCAAGAGAATTAGTTTTTATCTTGACAAAAATTTTAAAAACTTCAAAATTGAATAATAAGTAAACATGGTCGAAATATTTTTCATTCATTCTTCATTCTTCACTTTTCATTTTTTTATTCAATTATGAAAAGAATTTTCGATGTCGTTGTTTCTTTTTTAATTCTCTTGGTTTTTCTACCTTTTGGAATTCTTATCTCAATCCTAATTCTTTTGACCTCAAAAGGAGGAGTGTTCTACATTCAAAAGCGCATCGGTAAAAAAGGGAAAGAATTTGGACTGTATAAATTCAGAACGATGAAAACAAACGCCGATAAAGAGGGAAGATTAACGGTAGGTCGTGATAATCGAATTACTTCCATCGGTCATTTTCTTCGGAAATATAAGTTGGATGAATTTCCACAATTTTTAAATGTTCTCTTTGGACAAATGAGTATTGTAGGACCACGACCAGAAGTGAAAGAATTTGTTGATTTATACACGGATGACCAAAGAGAAATTCTCCAAGTAAAACCCGGAATCACAGATTTAGCATCCTTAGAATATTTTGAGGAGAATAAAATTTTAGGACAAGCAGAAGACCCTCACAAGGCCTATATTGAACAAATAATGCCGGCAAAGATTAAATTAAATAAAAAATACCTCGAAAACCCGTCTGTCGGTCATGATGTGAAAATCATGTGGCGAACGTTTTTGAGAATAATTGGGAAGTAATCTTTTGATTTTTTTATAAAGCCCAACGTTTCTTAATTTTTGTTAAAGAGTAGTTTAAATTTTTTAAATATGACTTAACTCATATTGATTCATTGTTGTATACGATACTTTTATGAAAAAATTGAGAAATGAATCGAGCGAGGAATATAAAAGTACTCATTGTACTTTTGGGAGTTTTTATAGTTTATAACTTAATTATTTATTCTCAAAAAAGTGCCAGCTCAGCTCCTATAATGTCTTCAAATGCTATTGAAGGAGAAAAGCTTTGGCAAGATAATAATTGCACATCGTGTCACCAACTTTATGGTCTTGGAGGTTATTTAGGGCCGGATTTAACGAATGTAATTTCTCATCCTCAAAAAGGAGATGCCTATGTGGAAGCATTTTTAAATAGTGGAGAGAGTACAATGCCAAAATTTAATTTCACGGAAGAAGAAAAAGAAAAGCTTGTTGCATTTTTAGCGCATGTTGACAAAACTGGGTTTTACCCAAACCGAGAAGCTGTCTTTAGTGCAGATGGATGGGTTTCGATTAAATACAAATAATGAAACGAGCATGAAAAATTTTTCTATTTATTTTATCATTGCAGGACTGTTTGCGTTAATCTTAGGCGTAACATTTGGCGTATTGGGTTCTGTCGTATATATATATCCAGATTTTCTAAAAAACTACACGCCCTTCAATCAAATGAGACCTTTACACACTTCAATGGTCGTCTCTTGGATAGTTTTAACAGCTGTCGGAGGAGTGTACTATTACCTTACCAAAATTGAAAAACTAAAGTTATTCTCACCAAAATTAGCTAAAATTCACTTTTTTATTTACGCGATAATAGGTGTGTTAATTCTATTTTCTATTTTCACGAATAACCTTGGAGGAAGAGAATACATGGTGTTCTCCCCTTATTTAATTCTCCCAATATTAATTGGTTGGGTACTATTTGGAATCAATTATTTTAAAACAATGATTGGTAAGGTGAAAGATTGGCCAGTCTATTTTTTGGATGTGGGGAATTGGAATTGTTTTTATGATTTTTCACCTCTCTGAGGCAAATTTTTGGTTGCTTGATTATTTCAGGTCTGATTATATAAGAGATTTAACAGTGCAATGGAAGTCGTACGGCTCATTCGTTGGAAGTTGGAACATGTTGGTGTATGGAACAGCTATCTACTTAATGACTAAAATTAAGGATGATATTAATTTAGCGAGGGGAAAAACGACTTTTTTCTTCTTCTTTTTAGGGTTAACAAATTTAATGTTTGGTTGGGCACATCACACATATATCCTTCCGACTTTACCATGGGTTCGTTATGTCGCTTATGGTGTAAGTATGACAGAATGGATAATTTTCATTAAGATTGTGTATAGTTGGAGTAAATCGTTGAGTAAGAAAGATAAAAAAGAGAATTCTATGGCATATCTCTATATTATGGCGAGTGATTTATGGGTTTTCTTGAATTTAACAATGGCACTTTTGATGTCTATTCCAGTGTTGAATTTTTTCTCTCATGGAACACACATAACAGTTGCACATTCCATGGGGACAACCATTGGAATTAATACTTGCATTTTATTTGCTTCCATTTCGTTTATGATAAGTAAATTGAATAAAGACAAATTGATATCGAAATGGAATAAATATAGTTTTATATTTTTTAACAGTTCTTTATTGGTGTTCTGGTTTACTTTAATAGGAATGGGTATTAAAAAAATGCTTTGGGAGCACTCTGAAAACATTACTTCTTACAGTAATTTACACGAAGAATCCTATGGTTTATATATGGTATTCTTTATTTCAGGGTTGTCTTTATTCCTTTCTATCCTTATTATTTCTATTCAGATGTTACAGAGATTGATTCCAATAGTTTTGAAAAGAAATGATAACTAATTCAGTGGTGTTAGAACACCTGACGATTGTTTAAGACTTTTTCTGTCGAGTACATGAATTTTTTTACCATCGATACGTATGATACCTTCTTTTTGTAGTTCTGATAACGAACGAATGACCGATTCATAAGTTGTTCCAACCATACTTGCAATATCTTTTCGCGAGAGAGTATATGCTAATTCTGTACTGTCTTTTTTTAACCCGAAGATTTTTAAGCTGTTATAAAGACTTGATGCAACGAGGTTTTTTACGGGACATTGATAAGATAATTTTTCTGCATTCCTTAGTTCTTCGGCGAAAAACATCATCATGAAAAAACCAAAATCAGGATTGGCCTTAACGGTTTGGTCAAAAATGTTCAGAGGAATGAATAGTAGTTCAGTGTCTTCTAATGTTTGAGCAGTAATTGAATATTCCCAAGTTCCTCCAAAACCTCTGTGTCCAATAATGTCACCATCGGCTGCCAGTCGGATAATTCTTGTTTTTCCACTAGGAATTCGTTTCATTATTTTAACCTTTCCAGTTTGAATAAAATAGAGGCCTTTTACATCATCTCCTATGGAGAAAATATGTTTTTCACGCTCTACTTTGATAACTTTACTATGAAAATTAACAAAGTCTCTCCATTCTTCTGTACAGTATTTTTCAATGATTGAATGCATGTTTACCCTCCAATTGTGATCATAGATCTGTTTTGTAATTTCTCCGCCATTTTATCATTAAATTCACCCAATCCTGCGCGTTTTTTATCTTTGCTTTGAATGGCATCTATAATAGCTGGTAATAAAGGTAACTTTTTTCTGTGTAATGAAAGTAAATCTATTTCATCATTCGAGAATAAACAGTTTTTAATTTTCCCATCTGCAGTTAAACGAATTCGATTACATGTATCACAGAATGGATTTGTTACAGAGCTAATAATTCCAAATGTTCCTTTTGAATTGGCTAATTTAAAACAACGAGAAGTCCGATTAGGTTTGTCTTTCAATTGATAGAAGCCATTTTCTCCATAATGAGCTGTGACTTGCTGTAAAATCTCTTTGAAAGAAACTTTCTTTTCCCAATTCCATTTATTTCCATCAAAAGGCATAAATTCGATAAATCGAACATGGATCGGAGTTTTTTTTGTCCATTCAATAAAGTCAACAATCTCATCATCATTTGTCCCTCGAATAACGACAACGTTGAGCTTAACATGAAATCCATTCTCTAACAATAAATCGATATTCTCCGTTATTTTCTGGAAATAATTACGTCGAGAAATAGCGTTAAATCGTTCTTCTTTTAATGAATCCAAGCTGACATTAATAGATTTTATTCCAGCTTCTTTCATCACATCGATAAATCGATCGACATTCACTGCATTGGTTGTGAGCGTTACCTCTACCGGTAGTTTTCCTAATTCTCGAAGAATGAATGCTGCATTTTTCTTAATCAAAGGTTCTCCTCCCGTTAATCGAATTTTTTTTACACCTAACGACACAAATGTTTTCGCAATATCAATCAATTCTTCGGCGCTCATAAACGCTGACTTGTCACGCAATTCAATTCCTTCTTCTGGCATGCAGTAGAAACAGCGAAGATTACACCGTTCCGTCAGAGAAATTCTGAGGTAATCGTGTACACGACCAAATTTATCTACGATATGTTGAGGAGTTGAGTTCATTTTGTAGTGTCAAATGTACAACAACTATTCGTGTTGCGCTCCTTTAAAAATTCTAAAAATATGCAATAACGCAGGGAATAATGCATCCATAGATTCTGATGCTCCTTTTGTTGAACCCGGTAACGCAAGAATTAAACTCTCATCTTTTACTCCTGCTAAACTTCTCGAAAGCATAGAATAAGGTGTTCTTTCTTGTCCGTAATTTCGCATCGCTTCACTAATTCCTGGAATTTCTCGGTCCAAAAGCGGAAGAATGGACTCCGGAGTAATATCTCGTTTCGATAATCCTGTTCCGCCTGTGAAAATGATGAGGTCTGTTCCTTTTTCGGTGTGTTTTAAAACGGAAGATTGAATATCTTCTTTCTCATCTGGAATAATGGTGTATTCAACCACTTCTACAGCATAAGATTTCAATTTCTCAATGATTGATTTCCCTGCTCGGTCTTCTTTTTTCCCTGCTGAAATACTGTCTGAACAAACGTAAACTGCTGCGGTTAGATCTTTTCTAAATTTATCTTTAAAATCAGATTTACCACCTTTCTTCTTTACCAAACGAATGTTTTGAATTTCAATGCCTTTGTCAATTGGTTTTAACATATCGTACATGGTTAATGCGATAACGCTTGCTCCGTGCATTGCTTCAACTTCGACTCCTGTTCGATAAATGGTTTTGACATCGATGGTGATTTTAATTTCTAATCCATCAATAGCGTAAGAAACACCTGTGTATTCGACAGGTAAGGGGTGACAGTCAGGAATAATGTCCGATGTTTTTTTAACTGCAAACAAACCAGCTGTTTTCGCCATTTCAAAAACATTTCCTTTCGGAACTAAGTCATTTTTTATGGCATCAATGGTCTCTTGCTTGCTAACTCGTACCGTTGCTTCGGCTGTTGCTATTCGTAATGTCGTATTTTTGTGCGTTATTTCAACCATAATCTATTTATTTTCTTTCCAAACGTAGGATTCGTCTTCTAAAATTTCTTTTCCAAAAATAGGTGCTTTTGCTTTTATTTCTTCCACCAAATATTCGATGGCTTCTTGTGCCGCTTTGCGATGTGCAGAGGACACAAAAACAAAAAGGCAAATTTCTCCAGCTTTCACAATTCCTTTGCTATGATATATATGCATACATGTCAAATCGAATTTGTCAAATGCAGATTCTCTAATTTCGTGAAATGCTTTGTTGGCCATTTCTTCGTGGGCAGAATAATCAATGGCAACGACTTTCTTTCCTTCAATTTCATCCATTCTAACTTGTCCAAGAAAGATTTGATGTGCGCCAATGTTTGTTTTGACTTGATGATGTGCAATTGATTGACCGATAAAATCAGATGTGATTGGTCCTTCTTTAAAACAATTTTTCATATTATTTTTTTAACCTCCTGCAAATGGAGGGAAAAGTGCAATTTCTTGTGTGGTTTCCGAAATTTCGTTCGAAAATTCACCATCAACGGCAATTTTATAGTTTATCTTTTTTAATTCAGTGTGTCTTGCTTCAAAGAATGTGTTCAAATTAGTTGAAAATTCACCTCTATCAATTTGTTCAGATTCAATTTTTATAGCATCCACAATCAATCCGAAATATACGACTTTAATCTTCATTTTTTAATTGATTTAGTTCTTCTTTTGTGTTGATATTTGTCAACGATTTCCCATTCTGCGCAATGTGTTCAGGAATTTCAATCTGACGTGTATTTAATTCCTCCAAAATGAATCGAATTTTCAACTGTTTACGCTCAATACAGCTCTGAATAATGCGACGAGCAGATTTTTCGTAAATACCGATTAAAGGATGAATTCTATTTTGGTAGAAAGGAATCGTTACTTGATTCTCTTGGTGCGACTTTATAAGAAATAGTATTAATTCTTTCGTTACAAATGGAGAATCGCAACTTACAATGATGTTTTTCTCTGTTGGAGAATGAGTAAGCCCTGTTAGAATTCCACCAGCAGGTCCTTTTTCTTCAACGATATCATTGAAAATAGGTAGATTGAATTGTTTGTATTCTGAATTGTTTGCAATAATGATTGTAGGAATTTTTAATTCTTCAAAAAGATGAATGAGGTGTTGCACCATTGGAACACCGTTCAAAAGGAGTAAACCTTTATCTTCCCCCATGCGAGAGCTTTTCCCTCCGGCTAATATGATTCCTGTGTAATTCATTTAAAATTTTGGAAGAATATATGCCTCAACAATTTCCCCTTTTTTCCATTCTTCTTTTCCTTCTTCGAGAAAAAGTAAGCAGTTTGCGGTTGCAAATGAACTGAGCATCGCAGAGCTTTGACTGTTTAGAATTCCAACTTCATTATCTTTGTAGAATGCTTTCAGGAAATGAGAAAGTTTCTTCGTTTTTTGATAATCGGCAGAAAGTTTGAGTGATCTTTTTTTAAGTGTTAAATCTTTAAATCCCTGATATTTCCGTATTGCAGGAGTAATGTAAATGTAAAAACACGACAAAGCTGCTGCAGGATTACCAGGTAGTCCAAAAACGATGGTTTTATCTTTTTTCCCAAAATAGATAGGTTTACCCGGTTTCTGCTTTACTTTGTAGAAAATTTGCTCCACACCTATCTCATTCACTGCTTTTCCTACAAAATCATAATCACCTACAGATATCCCTCCGGTTAGAATGACTAAATCATAATCTTCAATAGCATTTTGAATGATTTCTCGAGTAGAATCATAATCATCCTCAACAGTTTTGATTGTTGCATCAATGCCAATTTCATTCAGTGCAGCTTGAATAGTGTAGGTGTTTGATTCGTATATTTTGCCAGGAGATAATTCTTTGCCTGGTTTAGTTAATTCGTTACCAGTCGCAATAACGATTGTTTTTGGTTTGGAATAAACATCTATTTGGTGAATACCGATACCATATAAATAACCAATCACTCCAGCATCAATTACAGTTCCCTTTTCTAAAGCAAGTTCACCTTCTTCTATTTGTTCACCCAACGGACGAATATTTTGATTTTCTTTTATCTCTTCTGTAATTCGAATGATTTTATCTTTTACCTCAACAATTTCTTGTTTCACAACTGTTGCAGTACCTTGAGGCACCATTCCTCCAGTAAAAATCCGAATAGCTTCACCTTTTTGAAGTTTTATGTGACTACTATTTGCGCCTGCTTGAATTTCGCCAATGACAGAAAAAGAATCAGATTCGATATCGCCAATAGCGTAACCATCCATAGCCGATTGATTAAAAGGAGGCATATTAATAGGAGAATACACATCTTCAGCGAGAACTTGTCCAAGTGAGTATTGCGTTTCAATATTCTTAATCGGACTAACGTTTACATTTTTAGTTATGTTGTCGAATGCTTCTTGAACACTAATCATATTTTGGACTATTTTGTTGTTGGACAAAGATATTCTTTATTTCGTACAATATCAATACGATATGAATCATAAAAGTAAGTGATAAATAAATGGTTTTAAGGTATGTTGTTTTACAATTTTATTTAAATCACATATAGGCGAAAAGAATGACTGCAGAATTAAAGATCTGTTATGGTTGCGAAAATAAATGATGAATTTTATGTGGCTTAAGCATAAAAAAAGATGAAGTTGATTAGTAATGATAAAGGCGTTTTCTGTTTTTTTTAAAAATTGATTTACAGTCAATTTACTTGTGTCTCAACCGTTTCAGTAGGGAGTTTTAAAAACAAACTTAATTTAAAAATATAGAAGGGTTGAAAACAGAGTTAAATAGAATGGGCGTTCGGTTAAATAAGTAGGAATATGATTTTTATCATATTAATAGCATACTCAACTCATATGTCAGAATCTCAATAGTCTATAAATTTGTTCTAGTTTTTGAAAAATAATATCATAAAAGTATGATATAGTTTAATTTAATTAATTTAAGATATGAAAAGTTTTACTAAAAAATTATTATTAACTGGAGTGCTAGGGATAGTTTCCTTAACTTCTTTTGGTCAGCTAACTTTTGATGGCGAATATAGACCAAGAGCTGAATATCGTCATGGTTTTAAGGAAAATGCTGACACGAATCAAGCAAGTGCATTCCATATTAGTCAAAGAACTCGTCTGAATGTCGGTTATAAAGTTGATGATTATGAGTTCTATGTTTCGGTACAAGATATACGAGTATGGGGAGCGAATTCTCAATTAAATGTTTCGGATGGTTTTATGTCAATTCATCAAGCTTGGGGGAAAATAAATTTCAATAAAAATTTAGGATTGAAAATGGGTCGTCAAGAGATTATTTTAGATGATCACCGTATTTTCGGTAATGTTGGTTGGGCTCAACAAGCAAGAAGTCATGATGCTGCTGTTCTGCAATATGAAAAAAACAAAATGAAATTGCATGTAGGTTTAGCTTTTAATCAAACTTCAAATAAATTTGGTGCTTTGTCTGGAGTTGATTATATGTTGGTAAAAAGTTATAGAGATATGCATTATGCATGGTTTAATTATAAGGTAAGTGATAAAATTACAACAAGTTTATTGTTCTTAAATTTAGGTAGTCAATCTTTTGATACTTTAGCGAGTGGCGTAACGAATGATGCTATGTACTATACTCAAACAATGGGTACTCACACGAAATTTAACTTTGGTAAATTAAAAATGACTTTCAATGGTTTCTTTCAGATGGGAACACCGCAAAAAACCTTAACGATACGACAAGATAAATTGTCTGCATATTTAATTGGGTTAGAAGCAAATTATAACTTAACAGATAAGTTTAAAATTGGATTAGGATTTGAAATGCAATCTGGACAGAGTCAGACAGATACAACGGCGTCATACAGAAATACAAACCGCGCATTTACACCATTTTTTGGAACAAATCATAAGTTCAATGGTTTAATGGATTATTTCTATGTTGGAAATCCGCACGGAAATGTTGGTTTAAATGATGCCTACTTTAAGCTAGGTTATAAGTTTAACAAATTTAATGTAGGATTAAATACGCATATTTTCTTAGCAGGAAATGATGTTCTTGATCCAGTTGTTTTGGCAAATACAGGTGAGTACAAAGCGATGAGTTCATTCTT
Organism: Bacteroidota bacterium; assembly: GCA_024280155.1. GTDB lineage: Bacteria > Bacteroidota > Bacteroidia > Flavobacteriales_D > Crocinitomicaceae > UBA4466. The sequence goes on along the minus strand of JAJRQQ010000015.1, from coordinate 53,067 downwards.
GGGAACTGAATTTGATTTATCTGTTGGATTTAAAGTAAACAAAAGCGTTACTGTTAAAATGGGATATTCTCACATGTTAGCGTCTGAAACATTGGCTACGTTAAAAGGTGTTACTTACACAACAGGACCTGATGCAGGTAAAGGTAGAACAGATCAAATTAATAACTGGGCTTATACAATGGTTATCATTAAACCAAACTTTTTGAAAAAGAAAGAAAAGAAACAAGCAAAACAAATTGAAACGAAATAAGATAAACTAAAGATTCATCTTTGTTTTAAGGTCGTCATATTGTATGGCGGCCTTTTTTATGGTTTAGGTTGCACTTTGTTTTCGGATAACTTTCCAAAACAACTTCGGAAGAAAACGTTTCAACGTAACAGCTTTGATTTCTTTGTTGCCAATAAGAATTTCTTTTTTTTCTTTTTTTACAGCATCTAATAAAATCTCAACACATTCTTGCGCTGACATTCCTGTTTCTTGATTGTGATCCATTTTTCCGTGAGAATCTCCAGAAGAATTCAAAGCGTTAACGGATATGTTTGTATTGATTTTCCCAGGGTAAGCAATGGTTACTTTGATATTATTTCCTTCCTCTTCAAGCAACAAACTTTCGTAAAAACCTTGAAGAGCATGTTTTGAAGCAGAATAAGCGGAGCGAAGAAAGAAACCAAATTTCCCAGCGATAGAAGAAATTACAACAATATGACCACTTTTCTGCTTTTGCATATAAGGTAGCACAGCTTTTGTAAGTGCAATATTTCCAAAATAATTGATTTCCATAATTCTACGGTCAACCTCTAAAGGTGTTTCTGAAGCATTAGAGCGTTGAGACAATCCGCCATTGTTGAATAAATAATCAATTCGACCATATTTTTGAACAACTTCTTTTGCTAATTCATCAAAATTGGAAGAATGTTCTAAATCTAAAGAAAGAACCAAGTGTTGTTCTATATTCTGTAAAGATTTTTTCAGTTCTTCCAACGATTCTTTTTTTCGTGAAGAAAGAATAATGTTTGCTCCTGCATTCTCGAGCTTAATAGCCATTTCTTTTCCAATTCCAGAAGAAGCACCCGTTATCCAAACTATTTTGTTGTTAAAAATATTCATGTTGATAAAAGTAATTAATTTGAGGAGAGATATAAAATATGGAGCAAAAAAAATCCCGTTCAAAAAAAACGGGATTTGAAATACTATTTTGTTTTTATAAATCGTCTGGTAAAGCTACCGATTTATATGCTTTTTTCTTTGGTTTTAATTGGTCGATAAAGATAATTTTAAACTTTTCACCATCGGCGTTAAAAATCATTTCACTGCTTCCATTTACAATTTGAGGTTTTTGTTTTTTAGAATTATAGAAATCTTTTTCCATTAATTCGTATGTGTTGTCGTCATATTGCAAAAATATTGAAACTATTTTCCCGTTTTCTACTCTTGCTTTTCCTGCGATACAGAAAGCTGAACCGTTAGTTTGAAAGTAAGAAATGATTACATTTCTGTGCATGTCATTTGAGACAGGGTTAGCTCCACGTACGTTGAAAGCCTTTTGTAGCCTCAAAAAGCAATCGCTCGTTTGAGAGAAAGAAACTGATGAAATTAGAGCAATAATTAATATAAGTAAACTTTTTTTCATAATAATTTTGTTTTAGAGTGGTTTAAACTCAGGACTCAAAGATAGTAATTTGATTTAATTTCTTCGAACCTGTCCTAAATTTATTTATTTTTGATGAAAATCATTTTCAATGAGCACTAAACAAATAGCAGACCAATTTAATGAAGCAGCTGAAACTTTAGCTAAATTCAATACGGAAGAGAATTTTTCTAAGATAGAAGAAGCAGGTAGGATTATGGTTGAATCCATTTCTAAAAGTGGTAAAATTATCAGTTGTGGAAACGGTGGTTCAATGTCGGATGCAATGCATTTTGCTGAAGAATTAACCGGCAGGTACAGAGATAACCGACCATCTATCGCTGCGATTTCGATATCAGACCCGACACATATTTCATGTGTTGGAAATGATTATGGTTTTGAATACATTTTTTCAAGATATGTTGAAGGGGTTGGAAATGCTGGGGATGTTCTTTTGGCTATTTCAACTTCAGGGAATTCTAAAAATGTGATCAATGCTATTCAAGCTGCGAAGAAAAAAAACATGAAAGTCATTGCCTTGACAGGTAAAGATGGAGGAGAAATTGCTTCACTTTGTGATGTTGAGATTCGCGCACCTTTTTCACAATATGCCGATCGTGCACAGGAAATTCACATCAAGGTAATTCATTCTCTAATCGGATATATAGAAGAGAATGTTTAAGTTTGTATAAACGGTAGAATACATAATGCAAGTGTTTCAGTCGATGATTCGGTCGTCGAGCTTACCGAGATGTCGATACCCCAACCTACATTCTGGAAAACTTCTTTAATCAAACAGTTGCTCATTAAAGTGAATCCATTATCTTTGCACCAATTATTATAGAAAACAATGGGGACAATAGCACAATTATTTGAATCAGGGAAAAAGAAAGCGGACAAAGGTTTGTTCAATAACTTAGTGATGCTTGCAAGAGTTGACGGTAAGGTTGATAATCGTGAAGTGAAACTTTTGGCGAGAATGGCAAAGCGTCTTTCTTTAACAGAAGAGCAAGTTGCAGAAATAATAGATAATCCAGATGCTTATCCGATGGTACCCCCATTGGGAAAAGTTGAACGTTTCGATAGGTTAATTACGTTTATTCAAATGGTAGTTGTTGACGGAGTCGTAGATCCGGCTGAAGAAAAATTAATAAAAAAATATGCCATAGCACTTGGTTTTAATACTGACCAAATTGAAGTCCATGCGCTAGATATTATAGCGCACGCAAAAGAAGGGATTTCTAAAGAAGATATTTTAGATATTTTATTGAAATAGTAAGAAATAAATTGAATTATAAATCTCCCGTTCAATCTTGAGCGGGATTTTTTATTCTGTTAAATGAAGAATTGCTCATAAGTTGTTGAAAACTCATTGTTTTTTTAATCAACTTTTCGATTAGTTTCTAATTAAATCTCTAATTTTGTTCTTTACTTATTGAATATGGTTCAAGAAGAATTACACGTAAAGGTTAAAAATATATTCTCCGCTTATTTGGAGCAAAATCTACACAGGAAAACCCCTGAACGATTTGCTATACTCGCAGAGATTTATGCATTTGACGGACATTTTGATATCGAGGCACTTTACGTTAAGATGAAAGATCAAAATTACCGTGTTTCTCGTGCAACTCTTTACAATACAATCGATTTATTATTGGCATGTAACCTAGTGAGGAAACATCAGTTTGGGAAAAATATCGCTCAATTTGAAAAATCACATGGCTCAACTCAACATGATCATATTGTCTTAACAGATTCTGGTGAATTAATCGAATTCTGTGACCCACGAATTCAAAACATTAAAGCGACCTTAGAAGAAATTTTTGACATTGATATTCAACACCATTCACTTTATTTTTATGGTGTAAAAAAGAATTCTAAAAAAAAGTAATTTGAATCTATCGTATCACATATCTATTCAAGATCCAGTTATCATTTATGAATTAACGGGGAAAATTATAACAGAAGAGGATTTTGTTGAATTAGAAAAGACCGTATTTGATTATTTGAATCAAAATTATTATCGTATCGTTTTTGATTTATCAAAATTAACACATACGAATTCTTCAGGAATAGGTTTCTTTATGAGAACCTTGACAAAATCTCGAATAATGGGAGGAGATTTAATATTAACAGGAATAACAGGGAATGTGGAGAAAATATTTTCCATTTCAAAATTAGATGAAATATATACCATTTGTGAAAATCAAGTGGAAGCAATCAAATCTTTAAATAAAGTACAATGAAAGTTGACGTTCTATTAGGATTACAGTGGGGGGACGAAGGAAAAGGCAAAATTGTTGATGTCTTGACACCCAAATATGATATTATTGCCCGTTTTCAAGGGGGACCAAATGCAGGTCATACCTTAGAGTTTGAAGGGACAAAACATGTTCTTCACACAATCCCATCGGGTATATTCAGAGATGATGTGATGAACTTAATCGGTAACGGTGTCGTTATTGACCCTGTTATTTTTCAAGGTGAATTGGATAAATTAAAACCTTTTAATATTGATATTCCTTCGCGATTAATCATTTCAAAAAAAGCACATTTAAGCCTCCCTACTCACCGTATTCTTGATGCTGCATCAGAAGCTGCGAAAGGGAAAAATAAAATTGGATCAACTTTGAAAGGAATCGGACCAACTTATATGGATAAAACAGGTCGTAATGGTTTGAGAGTAGGTGATATTTATTCTCCTAATTTTGAAGCAAAATACAATGCTTTGGTTGAGAAACATAAAGCAATGTTAGAACGATATGCCGATTTCGAATACAACCTGGACGAACTTGAAGGCCCTTGGATGGATGCAATCGAAAAATTGAAAGAATTAAGAGCTGTTGATAGTGAACAATATATCAATGATGCGATTAAGTCAGGTAAAAAAGTCCTTGCTGAAGGTGCACAAGGTACAATGTTAGATATTGATTTCGGAACGTATCCTTTTGTAACTTCTTCGAATACAGTAACTGCAGGAACTTGTACAGGTTTAGGTGTTGCTCCAACGAGAATTGGAGATGTAATCGGTATCTTCAAAGCGTATTGTACTCGTGTAGGAAGTGGACCTTTTCCAACTGAATTACATGATGAGGTAGGAGAGAAAATTAGAAAAGAAGGTTTCGAATTTGGGGCAACAACTGGTCGACCTAGAAGATGTGGTTGGATTGATATCCCACAGTTGAAATACGCAATCATGATTAATGGTGTTTCTGAATTATCAATGATGAAAGCAGATGTTTTGGATAACTTTGATACGATTAGTGTTTGTACACATTACATGATTGATGGAGAAAGATTTGATTATTTTCCTTATGATGTGAACGATGTAGAAGTTGTTCCTGTTTATGAAGAAATCAAAGCATGGAATTGTGATACAACGAAATTATCTTCTTTTGATGATGCACCAGCAGAATTGAAAGCTTATGTGAAATATTTGGAACAAAAATTGGAAGTCCCAATTACAGTTGTGTCTGTTGGGCCAGATAGAACTCAAACACTAAGTAATAAAGTATAAATTGAAAGCAATACAAGATAGAATTAAAAGTGCGTTTTTTTTAAGCGCACTTTTTTTGCTTTCTTTTCAGTTAGCTGCTCAAGATAATATCCTTGAGCTTCTCCCTGGTTCTGATCGTTTTGAACATGACGAGTCAACAGGTGTTGGGAAGTTATACGGAAATGTGAGCTTTAAGTATCAAGGAAATGTGATGTACTGTGATTCTGCTTATTATTTTAAAAAACAGAATGCAGTTAAGGCTTATGGAAAAGTTCATGTGAATAAAGGCAACTCGCTGAATTTATTCTGTGATTCACTTTACTATAACGGACGAACAAAAAAAGCAAAACTTTGGGGGAATGTTCGCGTACGAGACAAAGAATTTAAGTTGACAACGGATACCTTAGATTACGATGCAAAGAAAGGGCAAGCATTTTATCACTATGGTGGGCGTGTAGAAAGCATCGTTTCTCATGAAGTATTGACGAGTCAAATCGGTTATTTTTATCCAAATTCAAAAAACTTTTATTTCAGTAAGGAAGTTGTTTATAAAGGTGATAACCTGGAGATGACAACCGATACTTTACAATATATTTACGTAGAAAAACGAGTTGTTTTTCACGGAAAAACGAATATTGCCGCGAAAGAAACCAAGATGTTTTGTGAGTCTGGCTGGTATAATACAGATTCTGAAGAAGGGGAGTTGATGCAAAATGCTTGGATTCAGAAAGAAAATAATTACATTTCTGGAGATACGTTGATTTATCTACCTAAAGAAAAACTATCTATCGGAAAAGGAAATGTTTTATTCATAGATACTGTGCAGAAAATTGAAATGACTGGTGGATATGCGTATATGAATGACAGTACTAATTTGTCCTACATCACTCAAAAAGCATTCGCAACAAAATATCTGAAAGATGATACACTTTATTTACATGCAGATACCTTGTTCGTTGAAGAAATAGATAGTTCTAATATAATAAAGGCGTATCATCACGCAGCAATGTATTCTCGGAAAGTTCAATCGAGAGCAGATAGTATCGTCTTTAATTCTTCTGAAAATTATATTTTATTAAATAATCAGCCGATTGTATGGTCTAATATGGCTGAATTAAAAGGAGATACAATATTAATTTTCATGAATGATTCTACAATAGACCATGTAGATATTATTGATCACGCAAGCATTGTAATGGAGGTTGCAAAAGACAACTACTACAACCAAATAGCTGGACGGAAAATTATCGCAAATTTTAGGAATAATGAAATCTATCGTGCAAATGTAAAGGGGAATGCTGTTACTATTTTCTACCCAGAAGAAGAGTTAAAAACGGATTCTACCGTGACGATAAGTCGAAAAGGAATGAACCGTTTATATTCTAGTACATTAAGAATCGATATTGACAGCAATGATATCACTGGGGTTACTTATATCGAAAAACCAGAAGGTGCATTTTACCCAATGAATAATATTAAGAAAGATGAGCAATTTGTTCAAGGTTTTGTAAGTAAACTTTATTTGCGACCAAGCAAGAAGGATGATTTGTTAATTCTCGTCGAAGAACTTGATTCCCTTGAGGAAGAACGTGTCCTAGAAAAGCGAAAAAAGGAAGAAGAAGATCGGATTTTAAACGAAGAATAAAATTTTATTCATTTATATGTCTTACCACACGTTGTACGCCTTCTACTTGCTCAAATTTTTGCATTAAAATTTCTAAATGCTCGGTGTCATAAACTAAAACAGTCATGTGCCCCACAAAAATACCATCGTTTGTTTCAAAAGAAATGGAACGCATATTGATATCGTGTTCATGCGTGACAATATTGGTGATTTTATTGACAATTCCGATTCTGTCGATACCATGAACGGTGATTGAGGCAAGATTCTCTTTTAAATCTGTATTTTTCCAGGTAGCTTTTAAACAGCGATACGCCATTTTAGAAAGTAAATGTTCGGCATTAGGGCAATTGTATCGATGTATTTTTATTCCATCATTGATTGTAATGAAACCGAAAACACTATCTCCAGGGATTGGGCTACAACACTTTGCTAGTTCGTAATCAATGTTCTTAAAGTCATCACCGATAAGAATAGTGTCCTTTTTTGTGATGGTTTTAAAAGTATCGTTTGCTTTTTTTGACTTGGGTATATGCTTTTTTTCCTCTTTTAATAAACCGTTTACATTTTCAATCTCACGCAATTTACGTAAGTCGATTTTACCTTTTGCAATTCTGAAATACAATTCTGTAGTATTTGGCATTTTGTAAAACTTTTCTACAACACTAATGTTTTCAGAATTAAAACGAATGTTTTGTTGCTTAAATTTACGATCAAGAATCTCTTTACCATCTAAGGCGATTGTTTTTCTCTCTTCGTTTAGAGATGTTTTAATTTTTTGTTTTGCACGAGCAGTAACAACATATTTCAACCATTCTTCATTTGGTTTTTGTTTTGATGCTGTTATAATTTCTACTTGATTTCCACTCTCTAATTGGTGACTAAGTGGCACCAAACGATTATTCACTTTTGCGCCGATACAAGAATCTCCTATATCAGAATGAATGTCGTACGCAAAATCTAGAATTGTAGCACCTGTTGGTAGAACACGCAAATCTCCTCTCGGTGTAAATATGTATATTTCATCAGTGAATAGATTCAATTTGAATTCATTGATGAAATCCATCGCATCTAGGTCGGGATTTTCCATTAAATCTCTGATTTCAGATACCCAACGGTCGAATTTATTATCTCCTTTTTTTGACTCTTTGTATCGATAATGAGCTGCTAATCCTTTTTCAGCAATTTCATCCATTCTTTTCGAACGAATTTGCACTTCTACCCATTTTCCTGTGCGTGACATTACCGTGGTGTGCAAAGATTCATAACCATTTGCACGAGGCGTAGAAATCCAATCCCTCAATCTGTCGGGACTTGGTTGGTAGAAATCTGTTACTAGACTGTAAATTCTCCATGAATCAGGTTTCTCTAACTCAGGCGGTGTGTCTACAATAATTCGAATGGCAAAAATGTCGTAAACTTCCTCGAAGGGTACACCTTTCGATTTCATTTTTTTCCAAATAGAAGAAATGGCTTTTGTTCGAACTTTTATCTTAAAAACATATCCTTCATGTAATAATGCCTCACGAATAGGTTGCGTAAATTTTCGGATAAAACGATTACGAGCATCTTTAGAGGATTTTAATTTATCTTCAATTTCTGCATAAACAAGAGGTTCCGTGTAAAGAAAAGCGAGGTCTTCCAATTCGCTTTTAACAGAATATAACCCGAGTCGATGTGCAAGTGGTGCGTATAAAAATTTTGTTTCGGATGCGATTTTTAATTGTTTGTCATGGCGCATACTGCCTAACGTACGCATGTTGTGTAGACGGTCAGCGAGTTTGATTAGAACCACGCGAATATCATCTGAAATTGTCAAAATCATCTTACGGAAATTCTCCGCTTGAATAGAAACTGATTGGTCAAAAACTTCTGGTATTTTAGTTAGTCCATCAATAATTAATCTAACTTCTGCACCAAACAAATCTTCAATATCCTCGAGTGTAATGTGAGTGTCCTCAACGGTGTCGTGAAGTAAAGCGCATACAATGGCAGTAGTGCCCAATCCCATCTCATCAATGCAAATTCTTGCTACTGCAATAGGGTGGTAGATGTAGGGTTCACCTGATTTTCTACGCATGTGACTATGTGCATCAACTGCAACATCAAATGCTTTACGAATAATTCGAGTATCTTCTTTTGTTCTTTTCTTATGTGCACGGAGAATTCCACGAAAAGCGTTCAGAATTTCAATTCTTTCTTTCTCTAAGTCTATTTTCTTTTCTTCCGAGCTCATAAAATAATGTTATTTAGCAGGTAAAACTTTCGTTTAAACCTCTCCAAATCCAATTCTAACACCGTCCTTCTCAGAATAACCTCTCATAATCACTGTATCTCCATCTTGGATGAATTTACGTTCAGTACCGTCAGACATTTTAAATGGTTTTGTCCCTTTCCAAGAAATTTCAAGCATAGAACCGTACATCCCTTCTTCTGGACCTGAAATAGTTCCAGAACCCATTGCGTCACCACAATTGATATTACAGCCATTCACAGTGTGATGTGCTAGCTGTTGATTCATATTCCAGTACATGTATTTGTAATTCGATTGACCAACGATGTTTTCTTCCCCATTCTCTGGTTTGATGATGACATCTAATTTAACATCGATGTGTTTGTCTCCTAGGTATTCTAAATAAGGTAAGATTTTAGGATTGTCTTGTTTCGGACCAGGTATTCTAAATGGTTCAAGAGCATCAATCGTTACAATCCATGGAGAAACACAGGAAGCAAAATTCTTTCCTAAGAAAGGTCCAAGAGGAACATATTCCCATCCTTGAATATCTCTAGCACTCCAATCGTTGAATAATGCCATTCCAAAAATATAATTATCCGCTTCTTCTGTTGTGATAGAATCTCCTAAAGGCTTTCCTTGGTATGTAAAGAATACAGTCTCTAATTCAAAATCCAACAAATTAGATTGACCAAAAACAGGTACTTCTGCAGTAGGTGGTGTCTTTTGACCTTTTGGACGATGAATTGCAACACCAGATTCTATAATCGAAGAAGCTCTTCCGTGATAGCCAACTGGGATGTGTTTCCAATTGGGCAATAATGCATTGTCGGGGTCTCTGAAAAGGCAACCAACATTAAATGCATGTTGTTCACTAGAATAAAAATCAGTATAATCTCTGGTTTCAATCGGTAATAGCATTGTAACTACCTCCATGTCAACCAAGACTTGAGAAACGTGATGTTCATTCTTCTTTAAATCATCATGCTCTGTACTGAAAAGTTTAGATATACGATTTCTTAATTTACGCGTACCTTCTTTTCCTTTCATCATCATAGAGTTCAAGAAATTCGTATCAAAATCCTCTAAAGTAAAAGGCAGATTATCTAAATAACCTAAAACAAAAAGAGACTTTAAATCAATAGCATAATCACCAATTCTAGAAGCAACTCTCGGAGATTCACCTTTTACCTCAATGATTCCAAATGGAATGTTTTGAATAGGGAAATCTGAGTTTTCAGGAACTTCAATCCATGTTTTTAATTTCGGGTTATTTGCTGCTATATTCATATCTTATTTTGTTTATCTTGTTATTTTAATGAGTTCTGAGGATTGAGTATTGAGGGCTGAGCTTGTCGAAGCCCCAACCTACACATTAAATCTAAAATGCATAATATCTCCATCTTCTACAATATATTCTTTACCCTCAACTCTAAATTTTCCGGCATCTTTAACTGCATTCTCACTGCCTAGTTCAATAAAATCGTTGTACTTCATTACTTCAGCACGGATAAAACCTTTTTCAAAATCGGTATGAATTACACCAGCTGCTTGAGGAGCGGTAGAACCTTTGTGGATTGTCCATGCGCGAACTTCTTTAACACCAGCCGTGAAATAAGTATCTAAATTTAATAAAGAATAAGCAGAACGAATCAGGCGATTTACACCGACTTCTTCTAATCCTAATTCGTCCAAAAACATTTGACGTTCGTCATAGGTTTCAAGATCCATGATGTCTGCTTCAATTGCTGCGCCAATAACGAGCACTTCAGCGTCTTCATCTTTTACAGATTCACGTATGGCATCCACATATTTATTTCCATCTTTTACAGAAGATTCATCTACATTACACAAATACATTACAGGTTTGCTTGTAATTAGTTGCATTGCTTGAACAATAACCGCTTCTTTCTCGTCAAAGTTCATTGAACGGATAGACTTCCCTTCTTCAAGGGTTGCTTTGATGGCTACTGCTAAATCATATTCTTTGATTAAATCTTTATCACCAGATTTGACAGCTCTAGCCATTGTATTGATTTTTTTCTCAATACTCTCCCAATCTTTTAATTGCAACTCAATATCGATAACTTCTTTGTCACGAACAGGGTCAATTGATCCATCCACGTGAATTATATTGTCATCTTCAAAACAACGAACGACATGGATGATAGCATCTGTTTCTCGAATATTTGCTAAGAATTGATTACCAAGACCTTCTCCTTTTGATGCTCCTTTTACTAAACCAGCGATATCAACAATCTCCATTGTCGTTGGTAAAACACGCTCAGGTTTTACAAGTTCTTCTAATTTTTCGAGGCGTTCATCAGGAACTGAAATTGTTCCAACGTTAGGTTCTATTGTACAGAAAGGGTAATTTGCCGATTGCGCTTTTGCATTGGACAAACAATTAAATAAAGTGGACTTCCCTACATTTGGTAATCCAACAATTCCACATTTTAATGCCATTGAGTATTGTTTTTTTAACAAAGATAATTGAATGTTGCAATACTTGAAATTAAAAAGGGATTAGATTGACAATTAAGGGCGGAAAATTTATTAAAGAATTGGCTTTCTTGGAGAAATTATTCTTCAAAAATGACAAATATATCTTCATCATCTTTTTTAAAGAATTTTTCTTCCCGAGCAAAACGTTCCACTTCTGAAGGATACTCTAAACGATCAAGCGTTAATTGTGTTTTATTAAGTTCGAGCAGCATCTCTATTTTCTTTTCTTTTAGGTCCATCAATTTTGAATTGTTCGAAATGACAGAAAAGATGTCAAATTCATCCAAAAATAAAATGAAGAATAAAAATATTATACTCGTTAAAATGAATTTGTTTTTTAGAAAAGGAAAGTATTTCTTCATAAAACAAATATAGTGATTGTTTGAATCTTCACCTTTGAAAAGAAGAATTTTTATACAGTAGAGAATGTTAATAATAGCAAAACGGGTTGAAAATTATTCAACCCGTTTTAGTTTTTTTTAATTGACTATTTCGTCGTAGCGTTCTTTCCAATCGTCATCATTTTCAAACCACTGTGCAGCACTATTTAATAACGCTCTTGCTTTATCAATTTGGCGAGTGTCCTTTAGTGTTTGAGCAGTATATAATAGTCCAATTTTGAATAATTTTAAATCGGCTTCAGAAAAAGAATCAACAGAAGTTAAAGCATCTAACATGGTCTTCCCTTCTTTCCAAAGTGTTCTTGCTGTTGATTTGTCCTGATTCATATATTTGGTTGCACCTAAAAGGTATTTTGCTCCCACAGGATTGGTTGTTATTTTTTGATATTTGATTATCCAAGAACCGGCTCTTTTAGAACTTCCACCGGACATTTCATTGTCAATGATTTCAAATAAGCTCAATTGAAACTTGTCAACAAACTCACGATGTTCTTCTATAGTAGCACCTTCGTTGTACTTTAAATCGTATTTCATTCCTTTAGAAAGATACTTGATTGCATCTTTATAGGCATTTTTAAAACGAGGGTCTGTCGTTCCTGATAATGAGATTTTGTACAAGCCTTTAGAAAGCCATATGTATGGTAAGACGTCTTTTTTTGTTTTGTCTTTCTCCGTATAATTCGCCGCAACTTTAGCTAGTTTTTCGTAATTAGCATCTGCGTAAAGAATTTGTAAATCGCTGTATTTTGGAGGTTGAGCATTCACTAATGTAGTTAGAAATACAAAACTGATTAAGACGAATATATTTTTCATAGTTGTTTATTTTTTTCTTCTTATTTTCAAATACTGTGCCGAAGAATGGTCATCAAAGTTATAAAATTATTTTTAAACTTCTATTTCACGTAAAGAGGTCTTCCTCCCATCATAGTATTCACTTCTTTTTTTACTTCCCCAATTATTTCAGTGTTATCGATATTTGTAATTACTCGATCAATTAATTCAACTACTTTCTCCATTTCATCTTCTTTTACTCCTCGAGTTGTAATTGCAGGTGTACCTACTCTAATTCCAGAGGTCACAAAAGGAGATTCTGTATCAAAAGGAACCATGTTCTTATTTACTGTAATGTCAGCAAGTACTAAAGCGTTTTCAGCATCTTTTCCTGTTACTCCTTTTGACCGAAGATCAATCAACATCGAATGATTATCTGTCCCATTAGAAACAACTCCATAGCCTTTAGCAACAAATGCATCAGCCATAACGCTTGCATTCTTTTGAACTTGTTTCATGTAGTCCTTATAGTCATCTGTCAAAGCTTCGCCAAATGCTACTGCTTTTGCAGCAATAACGTGTTCAAGAGGTCCACCTTGTGATCCTGGAAAAACTGCTGCGTCTAATAAAGCCGCCATTGATTTTGGATTTCCATTTTTCCATTTTAAACCAAAAGGGTTTGGGAAGTTTTTTCCAAGCATAATTACACCACCTCTAGGTCCACGTAATGTTTTGTGAGTAGTTGTTGTAATAATATGACAATGTTCCATCGGGTTATTAAGAAGTCCAGCGGCAATTAATCCTGCAGGGTGAGAAATATCAGCTAGAATTAACGCGCCAACTTTGTCTGCAATTTCACGTACACGCTTATAGTCCCAGTCACGAGAATATGCAGAAGCACCACAGATAATTAACTGAGGTTTCTCTTCAATCGCAACTCTTTCCATCATGTCATAATCCACCCGACCAGTTTCTTTATTTACACCATAGAATGATGTTTTATATAGTTTTCCAGAAAAATTAACAGGAGAACCGTGTGTAAGATGTCCACCGTGAGAAAGATCAAATCCTAAAATTTTATCACCAGGTTTAAGACACGCCAACATAACTGCTGCATTCGCTTGAGATCCTGAATGTGGTTGAACGTTTGCCCATTCAGCACCAAACAATTTACACAGTCTTTCTATGGCAATAGTTTCTATTTTATCAACGACTTCACAACCTCCATAGTAGCGTTTACCTGGCAGACCTTCTGCATATTTGTTGGTAAGGATGCTTCCCATTGCCTCCATAACCTCATTACTTACAAAGTTTTCCGAAGCGATAAGTTCAATACCGTTTTGTTGTCTGTGTTTTTCTTCTTTGATAAGATTGGAAATGACTGTATCTTTTGACATTTGACTTAATAATTACGTTTATAAATTAATTTTAACCCTTCTTCTAAGGATGTGTCAGGTTTTGAACCTGTCAATGATTTTAATTTTTTCGAACTACCTACGCGACGTTCAACTTCATAGTCGTAACGTTTTTTAGGTGCTTGAATAAATCGTATTTCTGAATTTGAATTTGTTATTTTTTTAATCTTTTCAGCGACATCATCAATACACCATTCTGTCTCGTTGGCGATATTAACGGTGTGACATCCTTTCAGGCTCATCAAGTTCACACAAGCATCTACTGTATCATCGATGTAAGTGAAATCACGTGTTTGTTTCCCGTTTCCAAAAACTGTGATGGGTTGATTGGCGATTGCTTGTTCGAAAAATAGAGGGACAACCATTCTATTGTCTTGATTCCATCCGTAAACATTGAAAAAACGTAAAGAAACAATGTCAATTCCTTTTTCTTCGTGATGAGAAGCTAAGTAAATTTCGTTGTAACGTTTTGCCATGGCATACGAAGTATGTGGGTCAACTAAAACATCTTCGGTCAGTGCACTTTCAATAGCTGAATGACCATAGATTCCACTTGTTGAGGCATACATTATTTTCTTAATATTATTCACTTCAGCAGCGTAAACGACATTTCTTGTGCCGATTACTTCCACATCCATTGTTTCAACAGGATTGTCAGCAACAATGTCAACACCGAGAACGGCAGCAAGATGGAAAATTAAATCACAACCTTTTGAGGCATTTGTAACCAATTCTAAATCTCTTACATCTCCTTTGATGAAATCAATTTTAGAGAAAGTTTCTTTTTCTAACTTATTTCCGCGAAGCAAAGAATCAAGCACAACAATATCATGCCCGTCATCGACCAATCTTTTCGTTAAATTACTTCCGATAAAACCGGCTCCACCTGTGATAAGAATTTTCATAGTTTTGGTTTGTGTTTTAAATACAAATATGGCGATTTTTTTGCAAAATTAAGGGAGAAATATGGAATAATAAGTCTTGAGGATAATTAATAATTTAAAATAGAGGAAATAGATCTATGACCAAGGTTCTAATTCTCATTACAGAATTCTTCGAAAGCAATTCAATTTATGGGTAAGATGATTGTTACTTGCTTTGATAATTCCTTTTGGTGAAATGAAATCTCTTCGAACATGACCTGACGCATGAATGATATGTCCTTCATCATCTAACACCCCAACATGCGTGATTTTGCCGTTCTTGTTCTCAAAAAAAGCGAGATCATTGGCTTGAATATTTTTAAATATAATTTCGGTGCCGACTTTGACTTGCTGTGAAGCATCTCTTGGAAGTTCGATGTCAAATAAACGGAAAATGATTTGAGTTAAACCGGAACAATCAATTCCAAAAGGTGATTTACCCCCCCAAAGATAAGGGGTGTTGATGTAGTCTGTTGCATATTCAATCGGAGAATTAAAAATTTCTCCTGGTTCATCTCAAAAATGAAAATCATCATTGCCAATTCTGAAATTTCCTAGATGGTGTGGGACATAAGATCCTCTACAAATATATTGTTTACCTGATGAGGTAGCAATAATTCTTTCTCTATCTGTGAGTAGGGAAGAACTTTTCTCCCAATGGTCACTTTCTTTTTCAGTTAAATTCCGAATATGTTTTACGTCGATATAGCCAGAGTAATCGTCCGTTAGTGTTGTGATTTTAGCCCAAGGTTCTTCGATTGTTTCGACTGTTACGATTTCTCCAAAAAGAAGTTGGGTAACAATTTCAGCCGGGTCTTTGGGCTCTGAACGAACGGGAGAAATACTGACATGACAGTAAGCTCTCAACATTATTTTACGGGAAAATTACGGCGTTCTTTCAGATTTCTAACCTGTTGAATATGTCGCTGGTTATGGTAAGTTACGAAAAGTAAAGCGTCTCCTAGTCTTAGTCGAATTATTTTTGAAATTGAAATTGGAATTTTAACACGTCTTAAATTGACTGTTTCAGCTAAGTTTATTACCTCAAAGAATTCTGATTGAAGTAACATGAACTGTTCAGTTTCGTTTCCTTTAACTAAAGTTGGATCAACGGTTGGGTTATAACCTTTTGGCGCTTTAAACTTACGTTTAATGTTGTTCAATCTACCAAGTTTCATTGATTTCCATGCAGAACGCCCAAGTGGAGAACTGATAAAAGCTTCTTTGGTAGAAGTAAATCGTGTGTTTTCTATTCTACGTTTAAAAGTAGGGTGGTAATAATGAGAATACTCATTCATGTGAGCAAGAATTTCAGAAATACTCCAAATTCCAGCATTGGGGCTCCAATTCATTTGGTTTTCACTCAATTTTGCCACCGATTTCTGAATATAATCGATGTTTTCTTGCGTAATTGTTCGTACAGATTGAAGTAATTCCTTTGTTGTCATGCTATTCGTGAAGTCTAACTATTATCCAATGGTAAAAATAAAGAATTCATTTGAATTGAAAGGGTGATTTTTGAAAGATTAATGAAAAAACTGTAATTCAAGCAATGTTCGAAAATTCTTCCCAATGAATTTGTTACTTTCGCAATAAATAGAATTTTAAAGAAAGAATGAACACTAAAAAACCTTTAATATTAGTCACCAACGACGATGGTATTACCTCTAAAGGAGTTGCTGCACTGCAAAAAACCATGCGTCAATTTGGAGAAGTGGTTGTGATTGCACCCGATTCTGCTCAGTCAGGAATGGGACATGCAATTACAATTGGTGAACCGTTGCGTTTAAATAAGGATGATTTTTTTGAAGGTATAGATGCTTATTCTTGTTCAGGGACTCCTGTCGATTGTATTAAACTAGGAATCTATGAAGTTCTTCATCGAAAACCAGATTTAATTGTTTCAGGCATTAATCATGGTGCTAATACAGCGACAAATGTTTTGTATTCCGGCACAATGTCCGCTGCTGTCGAAGGTGCAATGGAAGGGATTCCATCCTTAGGTTTTTCGTTGTGTTCTTTCGATAAAGATGCTAATTTTGAGAATGCGATGACAGTAGTTGAAAAAGTTACTGCGCAAGTTTTGAAAAACGGAATGCCCGAAGGTGTTTGCTTAAATGTAAATATCCCAGAGTGTGAAGAGGTTCTTGGTGTAAAGGTTTGTCGACAAGCACATGCGTTTTGGGAAGATAGTTTTGACAAAAGATTAGACCCATTTAAGCAGCCTTATTATTGGTTGACTGGAGATTTTGTAGAACAGAATCAAGCCGATGATACAGATTTGTACTGGATAGATAAAAATTATGCTACGATAGTGCCTACTCAATTTGATATGACGGCCTACAAAGCAATGAAAGAAATTGAAAATTGGAAAATATGAAATTTAATAATAAATCAACGATAAGAAAAGAGCATGTAAAAGGATTGTTATTGGGACTTGTGACTCCGGTAATTGTAGTTCCGTTGGTATTATTTGTGATGTCGATCACTCAAAATTACACTTATTCTCGGTTGTGGCATAAATTCAATTTGAACAATCCTTACCAAATTAAAATCATCACACTTTCAATCATTGCAAACCTTGGATGGTTTTACTTTTTTCTAAACAAAGATCGATTTAATTTTGCGAAAGGTATTATCATAGCAACATTATTGTATGCACCCTATATCATCTACATTAAATTCTTTTAAGAATGATTAGAAAAGAAAAATTATTCGTTATTGCAGGAGAAGCTTCAGGTGATTTACACGGAGCAAATTTTATGCAAGCTGTTCTTGATGAGAACTCAAACGTTGAATTTGAATTTTGGGGAGGTAATAAAATGCAATCGGTTGCACCAAACGGCTTAAAAAAACACATCAATGAATTGGCTTTTATGGGCTTTGTTGAAGTGTTAATGAATATTCGCACCATTCTTTCGAACATTTCTTTGTGCAAGAAAAATATCGAAGAATTTCAACCTGATGCCTTGGTGTTGATTGATTATCCTGGATTTAATCTTCGGATTGCTGAATGGGCAAAAACAAAAGGAATTAAAGTCTATTACTACATTTCTCCTCAGGTTTGGGCTTGGAAACAGAATCGTGTGCATAAAATTAAGAAAGTGGTCGATGAAATGTATGTTATTCTACCTTTTGAGAAAGATTTTTACAAAAAATTCGATATTGACGTAAATTATGTAGGTCATCCGTTGATTGATGAAATTAAAAAGCATAATTTTCAAGCAAGTGACGAGTTTCGTAAAAAACATGGGCTGGACGATCGACCAATTCTTGCCATGTTACCCGGGAGTAGAAAGCAAGAAGTGAGTAAGAAGTTGCCTATTATGTTAAAAGCGGTAGAGAATTTAACTTCTCATCAGATTGTAATCGCAGGTGCACCAACTTTAACGAAAGAATTCTATGCTGAATTTAACGACCAAACTCAAATCATTCATAACGAAACGTATGAGCTGTTAGCAAATTCAAATGTAGCAATTGTAACCTCAGGTACAGCGACTTTAGAAACGGCTTTGTTTAAAGTTCCGGAAGTTGTTTGCTACAAAGGCTCTTCAATTTCTTATGCCATTGCCAAACGATTGATAAAAGTAAAATACATCTCTCTCGTCAATTTAATTATGGATAAAGAAGTTGTGAAAGAGTTGATTCAAAATGAATGTACACCTGAGAACATTGAAGATGAGGTGAATAAATTAGTTCACGATTCAGATTATCGAAATACAGTATTAGCATCTTATGATGAATTAGAAAAAATTCTCGGTGGAGGTGGAGCAAGTAAAAAAGTTGCACAATCCTTGTTGAAAACTATTCGATAGCACCTGAACTTGTGCCAAAACGAATTGTAAATTTGACTGTGCGAATTTTAGTTTTTTTTTCAATGATTCTTTTTTGCTTCCATTTGGGAGCACAGCAAATGCGTATTGGAGTTTTTCATTCGAAGCAAGTTTCTAAGGTTATCATTGTTCCTGTTGAGGGTGAATATCAATTGTTTGGAGATACTACGATGCTTCGGACTGTCCTCGTTGGAGAAAAAATCACTGTAAAAATAAAGGGCAATCATGTTCAATGGTTGTAAGAAACTGGAGGTGTAAAAACGTTTCGGAAAATCAACCTTGTACCCACGGATTTAAAATCTCGGTTAAAATACCTTCCAAATGTTTCCAAACAACGAATTTATCAAGATGGTGTAGAGTTTTTTTCATTCAAGAATAAATTGCGCATCGTCAATATTGTTGATATGAATAATTATTTGGCTGGTGTGATTGAATCTGAAGGTGGTGGTGGAAAACATCTTGATTATTACAAAGTTCAAGCATTAATGAGCCGTACATACGCGATGAAAAACAGGAAACGGCATCGAAAAGATGGTTTTCAGTTATGTGATGGTGTTCACTGTCAAGCATATCATTCAGAACTAAAGCATACACCGACTATTCGTCAAGCGGTTGAGGAAACAAACGGAGAGGTGATTGTTGATCAAAATACGGAATTGGTTTCAACCTATTTTTCAGCGAATTGTGGAGGGCAAACATGTGATGCTTCTTTTGTTTGGAATACTTCGGTTCCTTATTTGGAAAGTTTTATCGATACTTTTTGCATTCACACGCGTCAAGCAACTTGGACCAAGAAAATCAAGAAATCGAGTTGGAAATATTTTTTAGCAAATAACTATTGGGTTACTGAAAAAGAAGTCGGTGATTTGTTGTATAATTTTGAGCAAGAACAACGGAAAGCTTTTTTCATCCATCCGTCACTGGGGATTCCACTGCGTGATTTACGAAAAAAGTTTCGCTTAAAATCTACGTTTTTTAATTCTCATCTTGATGGTGATTATGTTGTTTTAAACGGTCGTGGATTCGGTCATGGGGTTGGTTTATGTCAAGAAGGTGCAATGAACATGGCAAAAGCAGGGTATGATTACCGACAAATCGCTTTGTTTTATTTTCATCATGTTCGTGTAGTCAATTATTATAAGACGATGTACTTTCGCCAAGAGGAAGTTGGACTTTAACAACCGCAGTAATCTCTATCAGCCTATTCATGAGCATTGAACATTGAGCATTGAGCCTGTCGAAATGCGAAATGCGAAATGCGAAAATTTAATCTATTCTTCCACACTTTTAATCAACAACTCTAAAATATCAATAGCAGCTGGTGAGATTTTAGTTCCAGGACCAAAAACACCAAAAACACCTGCTTCATACAAGAAATCGTAATCTTGACGTGGGATAACTCCACCAGCAATTACCATAATGTCACCACGACCTAATTTTTCAAGTTCAGCAATTACTTTTGGAATTAACGTCTTATGTCCAGCGGCAAGTGAGGAAACTCCAAGAATATGTACATCATTCTCTACGGCCTGTTTTGCAGCTTCTTCCGGAGTTTGAAACAAGGGACCTATATCGACATCGAAACCAATATCTGCAAATGAAGTTGCAATGACTTTTGCACCACGGTCATGACCATCTTGTCCCATTTTTGCCACCATAATTCTAGGTCGGCGACCTTCTAATTTGCTGAATCTATCAGCCAATTCTTTTGCGGTATTGAAATCTTTATCTCCCATAGATTCTGATGAATATACTCCGTTAATGGAGCGGATTGTTGCTTGGTAACGTCCGTAAACTTTTTCAAGTGCTGTAGAAATCTCTCCTAAAGATGCTCTTTCCCTTGCACAGCGAACAGCAATCTCCAATAAATTACCTTCGCCTGTTTCTGCAGAAAGGGTTAATTCGTTGAGCAACTCGTCAACTTTTTCTTGGTTTCGGTTGGCTTTTAATTTATTTAATCCTTCGATTTGTTGAATTCGTACGGCAGAATTATCCACTTCTAAAATATCAATCTCATCTTCTTTATCTAATTTGAATCGGTTTACACCTACGATAATGTCTTTCGAAGAATCAATTCTTGCTTGCTTTCGAGCAGCAGCTTCTTCAATTCTCATTTTAGGCAATCCTGTTTCGATGGCTTTTGCCATTCCTCCCAACTCTTCGACTTCTGAAATTAACTCACAAGCTTTATCTACCAATTCTTCAGTGAGTTTTTCAATGAAATAACTTCCTCCCATTGGGTCAACGTGCTCCGTTATACCAATTTCTTTTTGAAGATAAATTTGCGTGTTTCGTGCAATTCGTGCAGAGAAATCAGTCGGTAAAGCAATGGCTTCATCCAATGCGTTGGTGTGCAATGATTGAGTTCCTCCCAGTGCTGCTGCAAGTGCTTCGATGCAAGTTCTTGCGATATTGTTGTAAGGATCCTGCTCGGTTAAACTCCATCCAGAAGTTTGGCAATGTGTGCGTAATGCGAGTGATTTTACATTCTTCGGCTCGAATTGTTTAACCAATTTTGCCCAAAGAATACGACCTGCTCTCATTTTTGCAATCTCAGTAAAGTGATTCATTCCGATTGCCCAGAAAAAACTTAATCTTGGCGCAAAAGTATCGATATCCATCCCTGCTTTTATACCCGCCCTCAGGTATTCAAGACCATCGGCAAGTGTGTAAGCCAATTCAATTGCAGCAGTTGCACCTGCTTCTTGCATGTGGTAACCTGAAATCGAAATCGAATTGAATCGAGGCATATTCTGTGAAGTGAATTCGAAAATATCCGAAATAATTCGCATTGATTTTACGGGTGGGTAAATGTAAGTATTCCTCACCATAAATTCTTTTAAGATGTCATTCTGAATTGTGCCAGAAAGTTCTTTTTGCGCAACCCCTTGTTCTTCAGCGGCAACGATATAGAATGCTAAAATTGGTAAAACTGCTCCGTTCATTGTCATGGAAACAGACATTTTATCCAACGGAATTTGGTCGAATAAAACTTTCATATCCATGATAGAATCAATGGCAACTCCAGCTTTCCCAACATCGCCTTCAACACGAGGATGGTCAGAATCGTAACCTCTGTGAGTGGCTAAATCAAATGCAACAGATAGACCTTTTTGACCTGCGGCTAAATTTCTTCTGTAAAAAGCATTAGATTCTTCGGCGGTAGAAAAACCAGCATATTGTCGAATCGTCCAAGGTCGAATGGCATACATTGAACTGTAAGGACCTCTTAAGCATGGTGCAATTCCGGATACAAACCCAATGTGTTCTATGTTTTCTGTGTCTTTTTGCGTGTAGAATGAATTCAAGCCAATTTTCTCAGCCGTTGTAATTGTCAGATGGCTTTCTTGATTCTTTTTATCTGAAATTGTTTCAGCTGGAATGTTTTGAAAAGAAAAAGTTCTTTGCTCTGCGGTGAGTTTTGGCAAAAGAATTTCATCGACGATTATCGAAGGTTTTGAATTTTTATATTCTTCTTCTAAAATCAATGGAGGAATATTTAAAAATAAAGTAGGAAAGTCCCACTCATTTCTCGTTTCCTTCAGAGGTGGGTAAATGTTTACACCAATTCCTGTAATTTCTCCTTTTTTGAAAAGGTCGATTTTTAAATTTCTTTTTTCAATTACACTAGAAATGAATGGTTTAAATGCTTTTTCATGAAAGATACCGCCTTTCGATTCAGTTTTCAGGAATTCATCCCATATTTTTACCCCAAGAAATGAAGTGAGTTTTTCAATGGAATAGCTGCCGCCAACTGGATCGATTACTTTGTTAAGATAGGACTCTTCAGAAACGATTGAACCAATATTTAAGGCAATTCTTTCCGTTAAGTCTGACGTTCCTTTTGTTGAGTATATATCAAAAGGCATCACAGAAAGCACATCAATTCCTGCGTTTATTGCCGACATGGCTTCAGTCGTTTGGCGTAGCACATTGGTGTACGGGTCTTTCAGGTATTTGTTTAAATGAGTAGTAATTGCTGTGATGTGGCAGTAATAAGATTTTTCATCTTCTGGAGAATGAGTGCGTATGATTTTAGCCCATAATTCTCGTAGAACTCTAAATTTCGCAGTCGCAATAAAGTAATTCGCACCAATACCGATATTGAAGGTGATGGATTGTGCCGCTTTGTCTATAGAATAGCCATTCTTGATTAATTTGAGCATTAATTCGTTACCTGCAGAAAGGGAATAAACAATTTCTTGCCAAGCATTCGCTCCAATTTGTTGAACTTTAAAACCATTTACTGTACAAAATCGTTGTTGCTTTTCTTTGAGTAGTTCTGCAATTTCTTTAAAGTCTTCATTCTTCCAAGAAGGGTAGAAAAAGTCAACATTTAACTGAATATTTGGTTGATCCTTTAACAGGGTATGCAATGTTTTTAATTCTTCTGTATTTCTAATCACAAATTGACAATGAACATGTTCAAAAAGAATATCTTTCAAAACAGCTGACCAATCGGTATTTTCTTTTATGGAGAGAAAAATAAGTGAATCTGCGCCAGAATTTAATGCCCATAAAATTTTACGATTTGCTTCTTTTTCATCCAAAACAGTGGTGAAGTAAGCATTTTTAAAGTGATTATCTTCTTTGTTGTAACCTCTTTTGAAAGGGAAGTTTCCAGGTTGAAGATTCTCTTTAACTCGATCTTCATTGTGGTAATATGCCGAATAGTCGATGTCTTCAATTTCATTATTGAAATGTAAGGTTGAAAGTTCTTTACCTTTTAAGTCTGCTTGAATTTTAGCAACCCATTCTTTTTTGCTAACCTTTTCGAAATCGGAGAATAAATTATTCATTGCTGTCTATGTTTTGTACTTTGTGTAGAGGTAATCTTTTTCGAATGTAAAGATATACAACTGTTGAAATCATGAGTGTGATTACTGGAGAAATAGGGATTCCAATTAAAGGAATATTGTAAATAAGTAAGAAAATACCTCCTGTCAATATCATTGTGAGTGGATTTCTAAAGGCAAAACCTAAGGAGCCCATTACGTTTATTTCATAACGTTCTAAGGCGAAATCATAGAATGAAAAACCGAAGAAAAATGCAGAAATTAAAAAATAAGCAATCTCGTCAATAAATGGGTTGTCTATGAAGTATGAGATTATCCAATAGATGCCTAAAGCAAAGAATTGAAGAATTAATGCTAATAAAACGACAAAAATCATTCTAAAAAAATCATTAATGAACCGGATAAAACCTCCGCCAAACTCTTGTCCTGTTAACTTTGTGTCCATTTTTTCTCCGAGAAAGGTATTGAAAGGAGATAATACTGTAAGAACAATAAAGATGTACAGTTGGTCGATAAGGAAGTTAAAAATACTAAATGCTTTATGAATTCCAGAATTGAGGTATTCTAAAACAGAATTCCACCAAGATGTATCGCTAGTCAAATCTGCTGCGGCATCTAGTGACGAAGTAAGAGACCTTAACCAAAGAAAAAATAAAGTAATAATTGCACCAGGAATAAAAAAGAGCAAGAAATTACCTTTTAAAAGTAATTCAATTGTTTTTGTAATTCCCTTTATATGGTAGATTATTGTCTTCATTTTTGTTGAACTGATTTATTCGTTCAATTTATTCGTGTTAAAAACTATCAAAAATACGATTTTATTAGAAATAAATCTTCTTGATGAGTAGATAAAATCCTGTATAGAAGAGAAGAATGTTCATTGCCCATTGTGTTTTTGACTCAAAACCTTTCTTTTTCCAATACCAATAGTTTAGTGTACCAAAGATGAACGCAGGTAGAATGGGGTAAATAAATATGAGTGGCATTGGTTATTTTCCGATTAAAATGGATAGACTTTTAGGAACCACTGATACGTTTAAATCTTCTTTTACTTCAAAGGGTTCACCATCGTAATGTGCAATTTTTTTTGATAGATGAATTTTTGCTTTTTTGAAAGAAAGTATTTCTGTGAAACGAGATTTGTCACTACTGTTTCTGAAAAATCGAAAAATTATAGAAGGTGCAGACCAAATAGAAAATGGTTTGAGCAAGCAAAGTTCTAATTTCCCATCTGTAACATCTGACTTAGGAGAGATTGAAAAACCATTTCCAAATTGAGAAGAATTTGCAACTGTACAAAGCACAACCGGTAAAGTTTTTACTTTTCCATCAATATCTATGGATACATTAATCGGATTGAATTTGAAAAACTCCTTCATAATTAGGTAAATGTAACCCCTCAAACCTCGCTTGGTGTGAGTGTCAAATTTTTTGGCAATAACAGCATCAAAACCATATCCTCCAACACCTAAAAATGTTTTATCATTCACTAAAACAGTGTCCATTTTTATGGTGTTATCAGCATTGATACATTGGATTGCTTCTGTGATGTTAATTGGGATTTTCATGTGTCGTGCTAATCCATTTCCAGAACCGGCAGGTAAAATAGCTAATTTGGTTTCAGAACCGATTAATGCAGTCCCGACTTCATGAACAGAGCCGTCTCCACCTACTGCACAAACAATATTAACACCATCTTTTGAAGCTTGAGTTGCTAATTCTTTTCCGTGATTTCTTCTTTTTGTGTAGGCAATTTCATAATCGAATAAAGAATCATCCAAATGATTTTCAATCAATGAAGGAATTTCATTTTTTTTACCGACACCCGACTTAGGATTAATGATGAAGAGAATACGTTGTTTCATTTTACAGTTGTTTTATTCTTATTCAAATCCCTGCTGAACGTCTGAATCATCGCTTTTACCCGATTTTCGTTCCTTTTAACTTCTTCTATATGTTCAGAAGATAAGTCTTCGGGAGACAGGTTTTGATCGGTGAAATCATACAAATATCGTGCCTCACCATCAATGATAGTGGTCATGTATTTCTCTCGGAAGTAAAAGAAAGAACCACTCAAGTAGCTAATTGCCTCTTTAGGTGTGTCTTGGTAGTGTGAATTTCCGAAAGAATAGTAATTTGTTTCTATATTTAATAGATCTAAAATCGTAGGTAAAATATCCAATTGTTGGAAAATTTGATTTGATTTTTCGGCTTTTATTCTTCCTCTTGGGTCGTAAAATAAAATAGGGATACGGTATAAATGTGTTCGAATGTTGTATTCTTCAGTGACAGAACTGGGTGTGTGGTCTGCTAGAATAACAAAAATAGTATTGTCAAACCAAGGTTGTTTTTTTGCTTCCTCAAAGAATTTTGCCAAGGCGATGTCAGCATAACTAATTGAAGCACATATTTTTTGGGGACCGTATTTTACCTTGTCCCGCATGTGTTCAGGAATAAAGTAGGGGTGATGTGATGATAATGTAAATAAGGTTCCGAAAAAAGGTTCTTTCATTTCAGTCATCATTCGTGCAGTCCAAGGGTTGAAATATTCATCTAAAATCCCCCAGGTCATGTCTGAATGATCTTCGTTGTTGTATTCCGTTCTGCCGTAATAATTGTCATAACCGCACAACGCTGTGAATCCATCAAAACGCATCGAACCGTTGGTTGCTCCGTGATAGAATGATGATTCGTAGCCATGTTTCGCTAGAATGTTAGGCAGAGTATTGATGTCGTTGTCGCCAAAAGGAGATGAAATGTATGGGTTTTCCATTAAGGTTGGAATGGAAGCAACTACAGCAGGGATGGCTTCGATTGATTTCTTTCCATTGGCAAACCCATAATTAAAGGTCAATGATTGGTCAATTAATGAGTCTAAAAATGGAGTATAACCTTCTCCTTCGTTATATGCTCCGATAAATTCTGTTCCGAAACTTTCTAAGAGAATAATCATCACATTTGTTCCATTGGGTAAAATATGCTGAGGTTGCGTTTTTTTGATTGGGTTGAAATATTTCGACAATTCTTCGTCAGGAAAGTATTCTACCAATTCTAAACTTCCTTGGTCAATTGTTTTGACCATTGTAAAAGGCGTATTTAAAACAAACGCAGTGTTTTTACCTTTTGTAAAAGTGGATGCTTCAATAATTCCCGTAGGTTTTAACCCAAACCCACCTCGGCTGATTAAAATGAAAAATGGTAGTGTTACTAAAAATGCAACTGTATTCTTTAAATAGAAAGATTTTTCTTTTGTTTGAAAAGTGAATAATTTTATAGAAACTTTACGGTATAGAAAATCAGAAAGGAGGACAAGGGCAATTAAAATAAGAATTAAGAACCAGAAATCTTTTAAGAATGTTGTTGCAAGTTGATTGATATCGTTTCCGGTACTGATTAGGGTGAATAAGTCAAAAGTCGAACGTTTACTTGTGAATTTAAAATATTCTACGTCCATTAAATTTAGGGCTAAAAGTAATGTGTTTGTTAAATTAAATATAATTCGGAAAAATAATTGGTGGATTCGATAACCCCTAATAGGAATTGGAAGTAAGAAAATAACGTAATACGGAAAGAAAAATAGCCCCACAGTAATCATGTCGAACCATAAACCTAGAAGAAAACTGTAGAGTGTTAAATCCTGAAAAGCTCCCCAATTGAAGGTTAGGAATATAATTCGAGTGATGAAAAGCATCAAAACAGCAATGGACAATTGCTTGAGCAAAACGATCACATGTAAAGGGACAATTGCTTTGAATTTTATCATGATGTCAAAAGTAAAGATTTAAGTTGGGAAAAATATTATATTTGTAAGTAAATCAATTTAAAAAATAAGGATGAAACAATATTTAATTGTAACTACATTATTCATATTTGCTTTTAATTCTACAGTTTTCGCACAAGAAATGGAAGCTTATAAGCTTTATAATTCGAAAGGTAAAAAATCATCGTTTAAAAAAATGACTAAAGCTACAAATGAAGCTGAATTCGTCTTTTTTGGAGAATACCACGATAACCCTATTTCTCATTGGTTGCAATTGGAGCTTATGAAATCTATGTATGAACAATATGGTAATAAACTTGTTGTGGGATGTGAAATGTTTGAACAAGATCAACAATTGTTGTTGGACAGCTTAATACAGAAAAACATTGACAGCAAAGAGTTTGCGAAAAGGGCAAGGTTATGGCCAAATTATTCAACAGACTATGAGCCTTTAATTGATTTTGCAATTGAATACAGTTTAAAATGTGTTGCGGACAACATCCCAAGAAGATATGCGTCATTGATGTTTAAAAAAGGTCGCAGTGCATTGAATGAATTGTCAGACGAAGAGAAATCTTGGATTTGTCCGTTGGATTTTGAAATTGACACTACATTGTCTCAGTATAAAGAAGTTGCAAAAATGGCGGTTCATGTTGAAGGGTTAAATGGTTACGATTTAATGCAGGCTCAAGCAATTAAAGATGCGACAATGGCTTATTTTATTTTGAAAGACATGAATGAAGGCAATGTAATGTTGCATTTTAATGGTGCATTCCATTCTGATTTTTATCAAGGAATTATGTGGTACATTCTTCAGGAGAAACCAGCAGCAAAAATAGTTACCATTTCTACAGTTTCTCAAGCCAATGTTTCAAAACTAGATGAAGAACATTATGGACGTGCAGATTTTATCATTTGTGTTCCTGACAACATGACGAGTACGCATTAAAAGAATTGCGTTATGAATAAAGTATTTGTTTATTGTTTGTTTTTTCTTTCTACAGTATCATTCGGGCAGGATTCAACTACCGTTGTTCGTAAAAGTGGAATTTCTGCTGTGATTTATGCAAATTGGTCAAGTACATACCGTGCTTTGAAAGTTAACGAAGGTGTTTTTGCAAAGCCGATAGCGCAAAGGTCAGATGAAACTTGGACAAGTTTTTGGTCGTATGGGATTGGATTTCAAAGTGAAATTTCAAATCATTTTTCGTGGGAAGGTGGAATGGCTTTGCAAAGAAATGGTGAAAAGTATTCTTTTGAGGAAGCAGATACGCTATATTCTTATACGACCCGATATTCTTACATTGCCATGCCGATAAAAGTGTATTATAAGACAGGTAAAGCAGTGAAGTTGATTGCAGGAATCGGTGTTGTTCCGCAAATTTTCTTGGGATATAAGCAGGATATTAATTGGAAAAGTAAGAATGGTATTAAAGGCTCCGAAGAAAGAAAAGAGACCGTAGGGTATAATTCATTTGTGCTTAGTTCTGTGTTTAATTTAGGTGTAGAATTTGAAATGAATGAAAATTGGGACGTTTTTATTCTTCCGGAATATAGGTTGCAATTGACCAACGGGTACGGGGAGAAATTGGCGTATAAGCATTTTGCAAGAGCGATTGGATTCAATATGGGATTATTAATTAATATTTAAGATGAAAATTAAAGAAATAACAGATTATCTAGAATCACTTGCGCCGATTTCAAGTCAAGAAAGTTATGACAACAGCGGTTTGATTGTCGGTGATTCTACGTGGGAATGTGCAAAAGCATTGGTTAGCTTGGATTGCATTGAAGAAACCGTTGAGGAAGCAATTGAGCATGGGTGTAATTTAATTATTGCCCATCATCCGATTGTTTTTAGAGGTTTAAAAAAAATTACGGGAAAAAATTACATTGAAAGAACAGTTATAAAGGCAATTAAAAATGATATCGCTATTTATGCAATTCACACTAATTTTGACAACTATATATTGGGCGTAAATGATGAAATTGGAGATCGATTAGGTTTGATTAATCGAAAAATTCTTTCACCAAAGAAAAACGCATTACTTAAATTAATCTGTTTTGCTCCAAAGAATGAGTTGGAAAAAGTAACTCAAGCAATGTATTCTGCAGGAGCTGGTCAAATTGGAAATTATAATGAGTGTAGTTTTAGTACAACTGGGATAGGGACATTTAAACCTCAAGTTGGAGCAAATCCTACAGAAGGAAAAATTGGTGAATTATTAAAAGTTGAGGAAGTAAGAGTTGAGGTTCTGGTTTCTGAACATAAAATTCATTCTGTAGTAGACGCAATGAAAGAAGCACATTCCTACGAAGAAGTTGCTTACGAAATTTACCCAATTTTGAATGAAAATCAATCGGAAGGCGCTGGAATGATTGGGGAATTACCTGAAGCAATTGATACTATGGTATTTTTAGCACAATTGAAAGAGAAATTCAATTGCGGAGTTATTCGACATACAAAAATAACAACCCAGAAAGTGAAAAAAATCGCATTTTGTGGTGGTTCAGGAAGTTTTTTATTGAAAGAAGCAAAAAAAATAAAGCAGACCTATTTATTACGGGAGACTTTAAGTATCATGAGTTTTTTGACGCTGAAGATGATTTGATTATTGCAGATATTGGGCATTTTGAGAGTGAACAATACACTTCTAATCGAATTCATGGTGTTTTGACGGGAAAATTTACTAACTTTGCGGTTCGATTAACCGAGGTGAGTACAAACCCAATTAAATATTTTTAGGATGGCAAAAACGGCAGCTAAAAAAGAACAAACAGTAGCAGAGAAGTTAGATAGCCTATTTGCATTACAAAAAATTGATTCTGAAATGGACAGAATCCGAATCGTGAGAGGTGAATTACCACTTGAAGTTGAGGATTTAGAAGCAGAAGTTGAAGGACTTGATAAAAGAATTGAGAGATTGCAAGAGGAAGTGACTGAGTTGGAAACAGCTATCACTGACCGGAAGAATTCATCAACAGATGCTCTTGCATCCATTGCTAAGTATAAAAAGCAACAAAGTAACGTTCGAAATAATAGAGAATATGATTCGATCTCAAAAGAAATTGAATTTCAAGAATTGGAAATTCAGTTGAATGAGAAAAAATCGAAAGAATTCAAATTTAAAATTGATTCTAAAAAAGAAATTCTTGACGCTGCGATCGAAAAAAGAAAACTGAGAGCAGAAGATTTAGTTGTAAAGAAGTCAGAATTAGACGAAATTATTGCTGAAACTCAAACGCAAGAAGAAAAACTTGCGAAAAAATCTAAATCTGCATTGAAGAAGTTAGATGATCGTCTAGCGAAAGCATATACTCGTCTTCGTTCAAGTGCTAAAAATGGTTTGGCAGTTGTTGAGGTTGACCGTCATTCTTGTGGTGGTTGCTTTAACAAAATTCCATTGCAACGTCAAATTGATATTCAAGCAAAAAAGAAAGTAATCGTGTGTGAGCACTGTGGACGAGTTCTTGTCCCTGGTGAATCCGAAGATTAACCTTTTTCGTGTAAAATTTGAAAACCGTTTCAATTCTTTTGAAACGGTTTTTCTATTTTTGTGCAATGATTCTTTAATTCTTCTTTAAATTCTATAACATGAAATTCTCAGATTATTCTATTTCCAAAAACATCAAAGATCAATTGGATCAAATGGGATTCACTCGACCAACTGATATTCAGTACAAAACAATGAAGCATATCCTCGGTGGGGAAGATGTTATGGCAATTGCTCAAACTGGAACAGGTAAAACAGCTGCTTTTGCTATTCCAACTTTGCATCTAATGTCGGGAGTGAAGAATAAATATAACAAAGGGATTAGATGTTTGGTTATGGTGCCAACCAGAGAATTGGCAAAACAAATTGCAGGTGTTTATCGAGAGATAGGGAAAAAGACGAATGTAAAAGTCTTAGGCCTTTTTGGTGGAGTAGAACAAGAACAGCAAATTAGAACACTAAATAATGGAATCGATGTTTTAGTCTCACCTCCCGGTAGAATGTTTGATTTGATTTCTCAAGGAGCGATTGATATTTCTGGAATTAAGTTTCTTATTCTCGATGAAGCCGATTTAATGTTGGATCTTGGGTTTGCAAAAGACATCAAGGATGTAATGCGATTTATTCCGAGTAAAAGACAAACTCTTTTCTTCTCAGCAACCATTTCTAAAAAGATTAAATCACTTGCCTATGACGTGGTTAAAGATGCGATAAGAATCCAAATTTCTCCAAAAAATCCTGTAGCAAAAACGATTACGCATTCTATCATGGAAGTAGAAATGGACGACAAGCGGTTTTTTCTAGAGAATATTGTCAAAGAAAATGAAGAAGGGAAATTCATCGTTTTCGTTCGAACGAAAGTTCGAGTAGAAAGAGTTGTTGCTGCAATGGAAAGGGTTGGTATTCATTCTGAACCTCTTCACGGTAGTGTAGAACAAAAAGATCGTTTTGTAACATTAGAAAGATTTGCGAACGGAGATAATAAAGTGTTAATAACAACTGATGTTGCATGTCGTGGAATTGATATTCCAAACGTAGATGCGGTGATTAATTATGACCTTCCTGATAATCCAGAAAATTATGTGCATCGCTGTGGTAGAACTGGCCGTGGAAAAAATAGAGGTCAAGCAATCTCCTTTTGCAGTGAAGGTGAATTAGAATTGTTGGAAGCGATTGAAAAATATACGGGGGATGAAATTGACCGATTTGATGTGGATAAAAAAGATTACTTGGAAATTCTAAGAGATTCGGATGATGGAACAAATAATTGGAAGAAACTAATCGATCAAGACAATGAGTTCAACGATATTGGCTTGGAATGGGATTAGTTTTTATCGATGAATCTAAATTGATTTTAGACGAATACATGTTTTTCTTCGATTAAATTTGGTGGGTTTCGATAAATGGCTTATTTTTGACGATAAATAAAGTTATTTAACCGACGAACCACTATGAAAAATTTGCTCACACTTTTTGTGTTGTGTTTTACAATACATGTATCCGCTCAAGAAATCCATTCTGATTTTGAAATTCAACCTATAGAAGGGAGTGTTGAACAAGAACAAAATGTTGTTTCACGAAACATCAATTTGAAATCGTCTACCTGTTCTAATGTTAGTTCGGGTACAATTTCTTTAGTGAATTGTACCGATATTGGTACTGCTAATTATAATACGCAATCGATCACTTCAATTGTTGATTTTTCTCCTGGAGCAATTATTCCTTCTCCTCTTCCTTCTTGCTGGGTAGGTGATGAGTTTGTAGGAAATTGGAGTGTTTATGATTTAGCAACAGGTGTTTCTTCTATTTCTGTCATTCCAACGAGTCTAGCTGTAGCTAGTCTAGCTACATACGTGAGAATGGCTTTTTACCAAGGTACAGATTGTAATAACTTAACAGAGATTGCTTGTGAATACGTGGTGGTTAACAATAGTGGATGGGCTTTTCTAGACCCTGTCATTGTTGGTTTAAACGATTCTCAACAACTATGGGTTTTTACGACGTGTGATGATTTGTACAATTTAGATGTAGAGCTACGAGGTTATACTACACCAACAAATTCGAGTTGCTCAACAGCTTCAATTTCATCGGTAGGTTGTAATGCTGGAGCGACAGGTCAAACGAGTTGGTTGGGGCCAAATAATAACGGGGTAACATGTACTGGCGGAACGTGGTATTCAAATGAAAACACAGTGTTTTATACTTTTCAAGCAACGCAGAATAATGCAACCATAGAGGTTCAAGGTCTTATTTGTAACGATGGTACAAATGGAGAAGCTCAGTTTGCTGTATGGGAAAATTGTGCAGATGTTGGTAATTACACGTCAGGATTTTTGGGGTGTGCTGTTGGAGCAGGTACTTTATCTTTGCCTGCGTTGACAATAGGTCAGACCTATATTATTGTAGTTGATGGACAGGCTGGAGATGTGTGTTCTTGGAATTTTATTTCTACGGGGACTAATTTACCGGTTGAGTTTATTAGTTTAAACGCTACTTCAATGAATGGGTATAATGAAATTACCTGGTCAACAGCAACAGAAATGAATGCAGATTATTTTTCTGTTGAGAAATCAGTAGATGGGATAAGTTTCTTTGAAATTGGTTTTGTCGATGCAATTGGAAATTCACAAGAGAGAATTGATTATTCTTTCGTGGACGACGAACAAGAAAGGCAAACAGTGTACTATCGTTTGAGACAGGTTGATTTAGATGGGGAATTTGTATATCAAGGACCTGTATTCTTAGATTATTCGGCGGATGAATCATTGACATTTGTACCGAACCCTGTAGAAAACATAGGTGAAATAAATTACTTCTTTAAAGCTAAGAAAGAATATCTTATCGAAGTTAGAGGTGTGAATGGAAGAATTCTTTTGGCAGACTATCTTAATCCTCAAAATAATGTATTTTCTTACCCAATTTTAACTGATCAACTAGCGAAAGGTCTTTACTTCGTTTCAATAACTTCAGAGAATGGAGAAGTGATTACGAGTAACTTCATGAAAAAATAGAAGTTAAATAATATTCACTTCTCGCTCCAAGCAAACGCCAAATTCATTTTCTACATCGGCAATAATTCGCGAAGATAAATCTAAGATTTCTGCTCCTGTACTGTTCCCATAATTGACTAAGACAAGTGCTTGGTTTTTGTGAACACCATAGTTCTTGATACGTTTACCTTTCCAACCCGCTTTCTCAATCAACCAACCTGCAGCTAATTTAACCTTTCCATTTGGGGCAGGGTAATTTGGAACGGTTGGATGCGTTTTTTTTATCTCATTCAAAATAGAAACATTTACGACAGGGTTCTTGAAAAAACTGCCCGCATTTCCAATTTCTTTTGGGTCAGGAAGTTTACTTGAACGTATAGCGATGATTGCATTACTAACCGATTTTATAGTGGGTTGTGCAACCCCATTTTTTTGTAATTCTTCTAAAATGGCACCGTAAACAACGTTGACTTTGTGTTTTTTCGTTAAACGGTAAGTCACAGAAACAATAATGTATTCTCCTTTTTTCTCACGTTTAAAAACACTTTCTCGGTATCCGAAATTACATTCTTTGTGAGAAAAATTGTGAATTTCACCTGTTTTGATGTGGAAAGCCTCTAATTCTACAAAAACATCTTTGATTTCGACACCATAAGCTCCAATGTTTTGCATCGGACTTGCACCAACGCTTCCGGGGATTAGAGATAGGTTTTCAGTTCCGCCAAAATTGTTTTCAATGTTTTTTAGAACGAATTCATGCCATACCTCACCAGCGCCAACTTTAACGATAACATTCTCCTCGTTTTCAGAAATTACTTCATAACCTTTTATTTCATTCTTCAAAACAAGTCCATTAAAATCCCTGGTCATTAAAATATTACTTCCTCCTCCAAGAATCAATAATGGATCTTCGTTTCTTTGAGATAAAATATCTGAAAGTCCTTTCACATTTGCAAATCGGGCAAATCGTTTTGTTTTCACATCAATACCAAAGGTATTAAATGGTTTTAAAGAGATGTTTTCTGAAATCATCCTCAAAAATAACACTTAAATGAATGTGATTATAAAAGAAAAAAAATAAAGTTCAACGTTGAATTGTTGTTAATTCATTTTCACTCCGTAAATTTGCTTTATGCAGAATGAGAAAATAACCCTAAAACAAATCAATGACTTTAATAAAAATACTTTAATTGAGTATCTTGGAATTGAAGTTTTGAGCTATGATGAAAATCAAATTTCAGCAAGAATGCCCGTTGATCATCGTACGCATCAACCTCTTGGTTTGTTGCACGGTGGAGCAAGTGTTGTGCTGGTTGACAGTCTTGGGTCTGTGGGTTCAAGTTTGTTGATTGATTTAGAAAAAGAATATCCTGTAGGACTCGAAGTTAATGCAAATCATGTCGGTTCTGCTCGTTCTGGAAATGTTATCGGAACAGCGAAAATTATTCATAAAGGAAAAAAAACGCACGTTTGGACAGCTGAAATTAGAGATGAGGAAACAAATCGATTGATTTCTTCAGGAAGATTGACCGTGATGATCGTTCAAAAGAAGTAATGAAAGGAGATACACTTTTTTACCGTTTCCCTAAAGGAGAAATACAAAAAATGACGGGTACTTTTAATAAAGTAGAAAATTTTTCTGGTCAAAATGGTTTCGTGGTTGCAGATTTTAATTTGAAAGAGAAATATATTTTTGTCGAGAAAGAATTTGATGGTACTAATCTATTTTTTTCTTCGGAAAATGTAAAATGTTTATCGAAAGAAGAATACTTAAAATGTGCAAGTGACTTTCTTCAAAAATTAAAAAAACAGAAGCTTTCAAAAGCAATTTTCTCTCGCGTAAAACAAATAGACAATTCTTTTGATATTCGAGATTTATTTGATCACCTTTGTGTGTCTTATCCGAATGCTCTTGTTTATCTCATTTCAAGCCCTTTATTTGGAACTTGGATTGGAGCAACTCCTGAAATCTTACTGGAATCAACCAATGGAAACGCAAAAACCATTGCTCTAGCAGGAACTTTGTCAAATGATTCTCCAGATAAATGGTCAACGAAAGAAATAGAAGAACAACAATATGTCACTGATTTTGTTCAGGAACAATTGGAGAATTCCGTCATAAAGAATGTTAGAATAAGTAAAAGAGATGAGTTGACCGCAGGACCTGTGAAGCATCTTCGAACTCAGTTTCAATTCGAGATAGCGCAAAAAGAGATTCTAACTTTAGTAGAGAATTTACATCCTACTCCAGCTGTTTCAGGTCTGCCAAGAAAAGAATCTTTAGCATTGATTGAGGAAGTCGAAAAACATCAACGTAAATTTTATGCAGGAGTAATTGGTTTAATCTCCGAGAATGAAACGAATTTGTTTGTTAATCTGAGATGCGCTGAAATACAGGAAGATAAGTCTTTTTTATACCTTGGAGGAGGTTTTACAAAAGATTCGAATTTAGAAAAAGAATGGAATGAAACCGAACGAAAAGCAGAAACACTATTAAATGTGATGCAAAAGAATTAGCTTTGTCATCGCATGAAAACAACAAATAAATCAGGAGTCGCACTTTTTGTCGAAGAATGTTATCGAAATGGCATGAAAAACGTCGTTTGTTCGCCAGGTTCTCGTAATGCACCATTAATTATTGCTTTTGATGAGCACCCAAAAATTGAGACAGTTGTCATTCATGACGAACGTTCTGCTGGTTTTTTTGCAATGGGGATGGGACAAGAATTGAATGAACCAGTAGGTGTTGTGTGTACCTCTGGCTCTGCTGTCTTAAATTACTTTCCTGCTGTTGCGGAAGCATATTATCAAAAAGTTCCATTGGTTGTGATCTCTGCAGATCGACCTTCAGAGTGGATTAATCACGGGAGTGGGCAGACAATTATGCAAAAAAATGTTTTTGGTAAACATGTGCGGGCTGAGGTTGAAATCAATGAGTTTGTTGAGGGTGATTTAGAGGTAGGAGAGTTAATTGAACAGGTTGGAATAGCTTTTAGTAAGGCAACAGAAACTTGGCTCGGCCCTATTCATTTTAATGTGCCTGTTTCAGAACCTTTGTATGAAGTTGTAGAACAAGAAATAACTCAATCCATAGAATTGTGTTCTTCTCGACAAGAAACTTTTCTATTCTCAGACATAGAAACAAAAGAAATTCAAAAGAAATGGAATACTCTGCCTAAAAAGATGATTCTTTGTGGGCAAATACCTGAAAACGGGATGTTGCAATCTGTTTTAGAATTCTTTTCGACGGATTCATCAGTAGTCATACTCGTAGAAAATACATCTAATCTCAAAGGAAGCCTTTTTGTGCATTGTATCGATAGAACATTGGCGGCTATTTCTGAAGATGAATTGAGTGAATTCCAACCGGATCTTTTAATTACAATCGGGGGTGCAATAATTTCAAAAAAAATCAAATCGTTTCTGCGAGAATCGAATTTGAAAGAGCATTGGAATATTGGATATTCTTTCCCTAAAATGGATACATACCGACATTTGACAAGACATTTTGAGTGTTCTGCATTGGCTTTCTTGACAGAATTGCAAAAAATGAACATAGAACGTTTTCAAACTACATTTGGAAATAAATGGAAGCAACTGGATGTCTTGACCAATGATGAGTTGAGAGGGTATCTGCAAAAAAATCCTTTTTCTGATCTTAAAGTAGTGGAAACAATTCTTGATTTTCTTCCAGAAAAAATAAATCTCCACATGGGGAATAGTTCTATTGTTCGGTATTGTCAATTGTTTGATCCGATTCAGTCAGTGAATTATTATTCTAATCGAGGAACTAGTGGGATTGATGGTTGCACATCAACTGCTGCTGGAATAGCTTATGTCACACCAAATAAATTGAATGTTTTATTAACGGGAGATATTTCTTTTTTATACGACAGCAATGCTTTGTGGAATGATTACATCAAAAATAACTTTTGTATTATCATAATAAACAATCAGGGGGGGGGGATTTTTAAAATCATTGATGGACCACAAAAAACCAATCAATTGGAGAAATATTTCGTAGCAAAACACACTTATACGGCAGATAATATCGCGGCTGCATTTCGTGTTGATTATCAAAGAGTCGATTCGTTGAATGTTTTGGAAGAGAAAATTTCTTCGTTTTATCAATCGTCAGAAACTGATCGCCCAAGAATCCTGGAAATTTTTACATCTTCAGAAGTGAATGATGTGGAATTAAAAAAATATTTTTCTTATATAAAGCAAAAATGACAAAGGAAGAAGCGTTTCATTATTTGGGGTGTCAAGATATTGATGATGTTGAAGATGCTTTTGACGATGCTTTTTTTGAATACAGGTCGTTTTTTGTTTCTAAAGTACCTTTTACGAAACTCTTTAATGCTAAAATAATAAAGTTGCAACACCTATTCGAAGCCAAAGAATTTTTGTTGGGAAAAGAAATACCTGTTGCTGAAATCGAAATATCGTTAAAGGATTTTTCTACGGTAGAAAATGTCGTTGATGCTTTTCGTTTGTTTGGGGAGAATGAAATGAATATTAATTTAGCTATTTTTCAATCTAAAACCTATGTAGAGGTAGAATACTACGTTAATCAACTCATTGAAAACTATAGTAAGAATGCAGATTGTTGGAAGGACGGAGTGAGTCTTTTAACTGAAACCGAAAATGTCAAGATGTCGATTGAACCTGATGTTATGAAAATTTACGAAGAATTAAAACGGTTTAATTCATTAGGTTTAACAAAATTTACAGAAATAAATCACCTAAGTGATGATAATTTATTGAAACAAGAAGCAATTCGATTATATTTGTGGTCTAAATTTGAAGAAAATGTCTGATATTTTTAGTAAACTGAGAACACAATTAGATCTACAAGAGTGGCCAAACGTGTATCTTTTTTTATTTATTTCACCAAATAATCATGAAACTTTGTCTAAAGTTACTTCAATGTTTGACGATAGTGCAGATGTGAAATTAACAAAATCTAAAACGGGTCGTTTTGTCAGTGTAAAAGTGAAAGAGTTAATGCTGGATGTTGATTCAATTATAGAGAAATATGAAAAAATGGCGAAAGTCAAAGGTGTAATAGCGATGTAATATGATTTTAGTAGGTTTTTCTTTCGGAGATGTTTTAATAGGGATGCTGTGGGTGTCTTTGGTGGCTTTAGTCTCTTACATTTTTATAAATGGTTGTTAAATAAGATGGGTAAAGGTGCGATTCAACACGAGGATTATTGTATTCTCTCAACAATTGAAAAAAATCCAACCTCAGGAGAAATTGTATTCTACTTTACGTCTAATGAGGTGAGGAAGGTAAGAATTGTTATTTTGGATAGTCAAATGAATGATTATTTGGAGGTTTCCAACGAGGAATGTTCAAAGGGCGGGAATATCGTTCGCTTTGATTCAACTAAAATCCCGAATGGTGAATATTTCTACGGTTTACTTACTGAAAATCAAAAAACAGTTAAAAAAATGACCGTGATTAATGGTTAACATGACAATAAGTCGCGATTTTTTTCTTGGCAAAATTATTGTCAATTAAAATTTACAATTAATTTAGTGCAAAATTTAAAAATAAAAATAGATTTAAAAATAAAGTTATGGCAGTTGAAATTACAGATGCAAATTTTGAAGAGTTAGTATTGAAATCAGATAAACCAGTAGTGGTTGATTTTGGGGCAGCATGGTGCGGGCCTTGTAGAATGATAGGTCCAGTTATTGAGGAAATGGCTGGAGAATATGAAGGAAAAGCAGTTATAGCTAAGGTGAATGTTGATGAGAACCCAGGGGTTTCAGCTCAGTTTGGTGTTAGAAATATTCCTACAGTGTTATTTATTAAAAACGGAGAAGTTGCTGATAAATCAGTTGGAGCAGTGCCAAAAGCACAGCTGACTGAGAAATTGGATGCTTTATTGTAATTCATTCACCGATATGAAATTGGAAAGCACTCTTTTAGGGTGCTTTTTTTATGCTTATTAATGCAATGGCCTTGTATTATTTCTTTTAAATAGTCGTACTTTTGCAGAACTAAAAAAAAATACATGAAATCAATAATGAAAAGGTTGAAGTATTATGGAGTTGGATTCGGATTCGGAATCATTTTTGTCATTTTCTTCTTTCAAAATAGAGGTTGTTCTTGGTTGCCTTCGAATCGCGTAAAGAACACTATTCTTGACCGAGTTTAGTTGTCGATAATGACACTGAAAAACAAATGTTAAAGATGAGTTTATCTACGGATGATGTGGTTCAAGTTTTAAATGATGGAGACATCCTTTTTAGTGAAAGCAATAAAGATCAGGAGCATAAATGTTACATTATAGAGAGAGAAGGAATAACGTATGCATTTACTTTACCTGCAGAAAGTTTTATTTCTCAAGTCTTTGTAAATGTTAAGAAAGAAGTTAAATCAACGTCAAAAAAAGGGGTAGGAAAGTTTATCCATTTCCCAATGGATGATAATTTAGTTTACGTTGATACTACTGAAATATTGGCTTGTCAACAAAAGGAATTAGGTTTAGAGAATCCTCAGGAAATTTTAAAAAGCATCATTGACAATGGACGTATCGATTTCGAAAAGACCGATTTAAGTATGCGACCTAAGGCTGAGCATTTTATTTATTTAGAATATGAGCACAAGAAAATAGGTGCAAATTTTATTTGGTACAAAGATAAATTAAACTTGATTTCATTCGAATTTGAAGGAAGTGAAAAGTGTTTGGATCCAATAATTGAGGAATGAACAAGATAAATGTGAATAAATAAATTACATTCATGTCTCATATAATCAATGTTTTTTTATTTTTGATACTATGAAATTTACTGCTGAGCAAATTGCTGGTTTATTAGAGGGGATAGTTGAAGGGAATCCTTCTGTCGAAGTTAGTGCATTGGCTAAGATTGAAGAAGGCTTTTCTGGAGCACTTTCTTTCTTAGGTAATCCAAAATATGAAGAATTTATTTACGACACTGAATCGAGTGTTTGTATTGTTAATACTACTTTTGAGCCGTCGAAAGAATTACCGAAATCATTAACAATCATTAAAGTTGAAGATGCTTACGCTTGCTTCGGCAAGTTGTTAGAGTTGTACGATTCTATGACGAAAGAGGAACCTCGAATTGAACAACCTTCTTTTATTAGTGAATCTGCGAGAATTGGCAAAGATATTTTTTTAGGAGCTCATGCATATATCGGAAAAAATTGTGTGGTTGGTGATAATGTCGTAATTCATCCTAACGTTACAATTGCAAACAACGTTACGGTAGGGAATGGAACGATTATTTACCCTGGAGCAACGATTTATCGTGACTGTGTCATCGGAGAAAATTGTATTATTCATGCCGGAGCTGTTATAGGTGCTGATGGATTCGGATTTAATCCTGACGAAAATGGTGTTTTTCAAAAAATTCCTCAAATCGGAAATGTTGTCTTGGAAGATAATGTGGATGTGGGAGCGAATTCGACGATTGATAGAGCAACAATGGGAAGTACAATTATTCGAAAAGGAGCTAAGATTGATAATTTAGTGCAGATTGGACATAATGTTGAAGTTGGAGTGAATTCAGCAATGGCAGCTCAAGTTGGAATTGCAGGTTCTTGTAAAATTGGAAACAATGTACTTATCGGTGGTCAAGTTGGACTTGCAGGGCATTTAAAAGTTGGTGATCAAGTTATGATTGCTGCTCAGTCAGGTGTAGTTGGAGATTTAAAAGAAAAGAAAACATATATGGGGTCACCTGCATATGAGAGTACAGATTATAAAAAATCGTATTTAGGTTTTAGAAGATTGCCGCGTATTTTAACAAGATTACAGGCGTTGGAACAACAAATAAAAGAATTAATTAAAGATAAATAATCAATGGCTGAAATGCAAAGAACGCTTGCGAAAGCAGTTAAACTTACAGGGATCGGTTTACATACGGGAGAAAAAGTAAACCTTGAAATTGTTCCGGCAAAAGAGAATCATGGATATAAGTTCCAACGAGTTGATCTTGATGGAGAACCAATGATTAAAGCAGATTGTGACTTAGTTGTGGCTACTGATCGTGGAACAACATTAGAGCAAAATGGAGCTCGTGTTTACACTACAGAACATATTCTTGCAGCTCTTTATGGTTGTCAAGTTGACAATGCTTTAATTAAAATTGACGGACCTGAAGTGCCAATTATGGACGGAAGTTCTTTGTTATTTGTACAAGCAATTGAAAATGCAGGTTACGAAGACCAAAATAAAGAAAGAATTTATCTTGAACTTGATGAGAACATCAAATGGGAAGATTTGGATAAAGGAATTGAGTTTTTAGCGATACCAGATGATCATTACAGAATGACGGTGATGGTGGATTATAATTCGCCCGTTCTAGGGACTCAACACGCTTCAATGTATCACATTGGTGAGTTTACAAAAGATATTGCTCCGTGTAGAACCTTTGTATTCTTAAGAGAATTAGAGTTTTTAGCAAAAAATAATTTGATTAAAGGAGGGGACCTAGATAATGCGATTGTTCTTGTTGAAAGAGAGAATATTAGTCAAGAGGAAATCGACTCATTAGCAAAGTTACTCGGTAAAGAAGATTTAGAGATTTCGTTTGATGGAATCGGTGTGCTTAATAGTACTAAGTTGAAATTCGAAAATGAGCCTGCTCGACATAAATTACTTGATATCGTTGGTGATTTAGCATTGGTCGGAGTGCCGATCAAAGCGCATATTCTCGGAGCTAGACCAGGGCATTCTGGAAATGTTCGTTTTGCTAAAGTGTTGAAAGAGTATTGGAAAAATAAAAATAAACAAGGTAGGAAATGTGACCTCACAAAAAAACCTTTTTATGATATCATAGATATTGAGAGAATGCTACCTCACCGTTTCCCTTTCTTAATGGTTGATAAAATCATGGAAATTAATGAGGACTCAATCGTTGGGGTGAAAAATATTACAATGAACGAGCCTATTTTTACAGGTCATTTTCCTGGAAATCCTATTTTTCCTGGAGTTTTGATGGTTGAAGCAATGGCTCAAGTTGGAGGGATATTCGCTTTGAGTAAAGTAGACGAACCTGAATTATACTCAACTTATTTCATGAAAATTGATAATGTTAAATTTAAGCAGAAAGTTATCCCTGGTGATACAGTTGTGTTTGAATTGATGCTTCTTTCTCCGATTCGTAGAGGTTTAGTGAATATGGGTGGAAAAGGATATGTGAATGGAAAATTAGTGGTGGAAGCAGAGATGCTTGCTCAAATTATTAAAGATAAAGGATGATAAATAAACAGGCAAATATTTCAGAAAAAGCAATTCTTGGAGAAGGAGTGAGGGTTGACTCATTTTCTACTGTGTTTGAGAATGTTACAATTGGTGATGGGACTCGGATCCATCCTAATGTTACAATATATCCGAATACAATAATTGGTAAAAATTGTGAAATATTTCCTGGTGCTGTTATTGGTGTAACACCACAAGATCTAAAATTTGAAGGAGAAGATACTTCTGTTGAAATTGGAGATAATACAGTGATTCGTGAATGCGTGACTATTCACCGTGGAACGAAAGATAAATGGAAAACAGTAATTGGAAGTAATTGCTTATTGATGACTTATGTGCACGTAGCGCATGATTGTCAAATAGGAAACAATGTTATTTTAGCAAGTTATGTAGGGCTGTCAGGTCATGTAATTATTGATGACTTTGCTATTCTTGAAGGAAAAGTAGCTGCTCAACAATTTGTTCGTATTGGGCGACATTCTTTTGTTGGGGGTGCTTCATTGGTGAGGAAAGATATCCCGCCATACGTGAAAGCTGCTCGTGAACCTTTAACTTTTGCAGGAGTTAATTCTGTCGGATTGAGAAGACGTGGTTTTTCGGATGATGACGTACGAGGAATAGAAGATTTTTACAGGACTCTTTACGTTCAGAACAACAATGTTTCTAAAGGTCTCGTAGCAATCAAAGAAGGTGTGCCAGATTCGGAATTGAGAAAAGAACTGATCGATTTTATAGAGTCTTCTGAAAAAGGAATTATCCGAGGGATGATATAGACCATTATATTATATTTAATTTTCTTAGTACAATGATAAAAAGAGCCGATATCGTGACGCTTGAAATTACAGGATACGCTTTTGGCGG
The DNA here is from genome assembly GCA_024280155.1 of Bacteroidota bacterium. Taxonomy (GTDB): domain Bacteria; phylum Bacteroidota; class Bacteroidia; order Flavobacteriales_D; family Crocinitomicaceae; genus UBA4466. The sequence goes on along the minus strand of JAJRQQ010000015.1, from coordinate 9,098 downwards.
TCGTGGAATTGCTAAAATCAATACCGAAAATGGCGAATATGTCGTTTTTGTAGACAATTCTTTTCCAGGACAAACCGTGAAGGCTCGAATTGCTAAAAAAAGAAAACGATACGCTGAAGCAAAATTAATTGATGTGATTGAAAGATCTCCAATTGAAGAAGTAAGTCAGTTCCAAGAAATTTCGGGCGGTCCTTATATATACGTTCCTATAAAAGAACAAGAAAAAGTAAAACAAGAATCAACACTCGAAGTTTTTCGAAGAATAGGTGGTATTGAGAATCCTTTAAATGTATTTGATGAGCTAATTTCCTCTCCTGAACATTTTTTTTACAGAAATAAGATGGAATATAGCTTTTCTTCCATTGAGCATGATAGAGAGACAGGTGAAGATGTAGATGATGCATTTGCTCTCGGTTTTAAAAGAAGAGGGACTTGGTGGAAAGTAGAGTCTCTTGATAAGCCAAGTGGAATGTTTGATGAAGAATGGGAGACAGTTTTAATTGAGGTTCGTGAATACCTAAAAGAAACTGGATTGCCTGCCTGGCATCCCCCTCAAAAAAAGGCTTTTTCCGACATATCGTCGTTCGGAAATCGTTTTATCAAGATAAGTTATTGGTACACCTTGTTACTTCTTCTCAGGGAGTGGAGCATTTTAATGCACCTGCATTTGCAGACTTTCTAAAAGAAAAATTAGGGAAACGTTTAGCAGGGCTTCAGCATACAATAAACGATAATGTCGCTGATAGAGCAAAAATTGAAAACGGAACCTATACCTTATTATGTGGTGAACCAATTGTGATTGAGGAATTACTCGGTTTGAAGTTTGAAATCTCAATGGAAAGCTTCTTTCAAACGAATCCTGCATGTGCAGAGAAACTATACAATAAGGCTTTGGGGTATGTTTTTGAAGAAAAACTACAAAAAGATGATGTTGTGATGGATTTATTTTGTGGAACAGGAACAATTGGTCAAATCCTAGCTTCTGAAAATGAGGGAGTGAAAATTATTGGAGTCGATATCGTAGAAGAAGCGATTGTAGATGCGAGGAAAAATGCAGAAACAAATGGTGTAAAGGGGGTGGAGTTTTACGCCGCAGATGTAGGAAAATTTCTTCGAGAATACCCACATTTTGTTGGGAAGATTAAAACTATTATTTTAGACCCACCGAGAGCTGGTATTGCACCAAAAACATTGAAAAAAGTAATCGAATTGGGCGCTGAGAACATCGTTTATATATCTTGTAATCCTTCTACGCAAGCTAGAGATACAGATACTTTAATCAAAGAAGGTTATTTGTTGGAGAAATTATCTCTTGTTGATCAATTCCCTCATACCGGTCATATCGAATCGATTGCCAAGTATAAGTTAAAATGAAAGTTGAGCTAATTTCAATCGGGGATGAGTTATTAATTGGACAAACAGTTAATACTAATGCCTCTTGGATTGGTGAACAATTAGCTGAAAGAGGTTTGCTTGTTCATCTGTCAACTACAATAAGGGATGTTGAAAATGACATTATACAATCTATAGATGCGGGAATAAAACGTTCAGATGTTGTAATTATTACTGGAGGATTAGGTCCGACTAAAGATGATATAACAAAAAAAACGCTTTGTAAATATTTTGAAAGTGAACAGGAACTTAATAGGGAGGTTTTAGAGCGTGTAGAATTCTTTTTTGAAAGTCGTGAAAAAGAAATGCTGGAAGTGAATGTGCAACAAGCATATCTGCCTAAAAAAGCTTTAGTCTTAAACAACCTTGTAGGCACAGCTTCTGGGATGTGGTTTGAGAAAGACGGGAAAGTCGTAATAAGTTTGCCAGGTGTTCCGTATGAAATGAAGGACATTCTTTTGAGAGAAGGTTTCCCTATGTTGTTAGAAAAATTCTCGGTAAAAGAATTGTATTCTAAAACAATCTATTTGCAAGTAATAGGGGAGGCTTTTTTAGCCGATCGACTTGCTGAGTTAGAAAACCAATTGGCTGCCAAAGAAGTAAAATTGGCCTATTTACCATCTACGGGAATGCTTCGTTTACGATTTAATGGTAAAAAATCAGATGAGGTTGTTTTTGAAATTAAGAAAAGTATTGAATTGATTAAGAAAGAAATTCCGGTACATTTTTACGCAGAGTATAATATTTCTTTAAGTGAAGTTCTCGGAAAAGAATTGGTTCATCAAAAAAAGACTCTTGCAACAATCGAAAGTTGTACCGGTGGTGCTATTGCAAAAGAGATTGTGAGAATTCCGGGTTCATCGGCGTATTTTCAAGGCAGTGTAGTGAGTTATAATGAAGTTGTGAAACAAAACCTTGTTCATGTAAATGAGGACACTATAATTGAATATGGAGTAGTGAGTGAGGAGGTCGTAAAAGAGATGGCGGAAAAAGGGAAGGAGCTCTTGAATGTGGATTATTGTGTCTCGACAACAGGGGTTGCAGGTCCAGATTCTGATGGAATTAATAAAGTTGGCTTGATATGGATAGGAATTGCAACAAATAAGCGTACATTTGCAAAACGTTTTCATTTTGGAAACGATAGAGAGAGGAATATTCAGTCTGCTGTATTGACAGCCTTGAATATGCTGAGATGTGAGCTTTTTGAAATTAAAACATAAAAAAGTTCTCGTTTATTTGTTATTTTATGAAATAAATGGTTTCTTTGCACCCGCTTTTTAGTATAAGTAAATAAAAATATAGAGATGTCAAGAGTTTGTCAAATCACAGGTAAGTCAGTAATGGTAGGGAACAATGTTTCTCACTCGCAACGTAAAACGAAGCGTAAATTCTACCCGAATTTAATTACAAAGAAATTTTTCATTCCAGAAGAGAATGATTATATCACGTTGAAAATTTCAACATCAGCGTTGAGAACAATAAATAAGAAAGGTATTTATGTGTGCGTGAAAGAAGCACTAGAAAAAGGGTATATTAAATAAATATGCTTTCTCCCATTGTGAAATGGTAGCATAAAAAAGAAAGAAAATGGCAAAAAAAGGAAATAGAGTCCAAGTTATTTTAGAGCGTACTGAACACAAACAATCTGGAATGCCTGGAACTTCTCGTTATATTACAACGAAAAACAGAACAAATACTCCAGATAGATTGGAGATTAAAAAGTTTAATCCAATATTGAAACGTTATACGCTTCATAAAGAAATTAAATAATTAAGACATGGCAAAGAAAGTAGTAGCATCACTGCAAAAAGGTGGTGGTAAAGAGCACACGAAAGTGATTAAAATGGTAAAGTCTGAAAAATCAGGAGCTTACTCTTTTAAAGAAGAAATAGTACACCAAGATAAAGTAAAAGATTGGTTCGAAAAGAACTAATTATCATTACTTAGTATATATTTTTATTTAAGCTTCTGCCTTTGGTGGAAGCTTTTGTTGTTTTTTAAAATTATGGCATTATTTAACTTTTTCTCGAAGAATAAAAAAGAAACACTTGATAAAGGTTTAGAAAAAACCAAACAAAGTTTTTTGGGTAAACTTTCTCGCTCGATTGCAGGGAAATCAAAAGTGGATGCCGAAGTTTTGGATAATCTCGAAGAGATCCTGATTACTTCTGATGTTGGTGTTGAAACAACTTTAAAAATAATCGATAAAATTGAAGAAAGAGTGGCTCGTGATAAATTCATGGGTACATCTGAATTGAATCAAATTTTAAAAGAAGAAGTTACTTCACTTTTAGAAGAAAACAATACAACGGATTCACTTAATTTCGAAATTGAAAAACACAACAATGGACCCCATGTTATTATGGTGGTCGGTGTGAATGGTGTCGGGAAAACAACAACGATTGGCAAATTAGCCCATCAATTTAAAACTGCAGGAAAAAATGTCGTGCTTGGCGCATCTGATACTTTTCGAGCGGCAGCAGTTGAACAATTGATTCTTTGGGCGAAACGAGTGGATGTACCAATTGTACAACAAGGAATGAATGCAGATCCAGCTTCTGTAGCTTTTGACGCTCTCCAGTCTGCAAAAGCTCAAAATGCCGATGTGGTTATTATTGATACTGCAGGAAGGTTACATAATAAGGTGAACTTAATGAATGAATTATCCAAAATTAAAAAGGTGATGGATAAAGTAATTCCCGGAGCACCTCATGAAGTTCTCCTTGTACTTGATGGGTCTACAGGACAAAATGCTTTTGAACAAGCAAAGCAATTCTCAATTGCGACAGATATTAGTGCTCTAGCAATCACGAAATTAGACGGGACAGCTAAAGGTGGTGTGGTGATTGGTATTTCTGACCAGATGAAAATCCCTGTTAAGTACATCGGTGTCGGTGAAGGAATGGAAGATCTTCAATTGTTTAATAGAGTCGAATTTGTCGATTCCATTTTCTCTTAACATACGGGTTGTCAGTTGTGGTTTATTGTTGAGAACGAAATGTTTTTACCCGCTTTTTTTGTTTTATCTTTAATTTTCTGCATTTTGTCGAATTTTAAATGATTATTCTCTTTTTTTAGTTATATTTATAGTTACTAAACTATTAAACTAAACTAAATTATGAAACTCTCTACGATAAAAGGGGTCACTTTTTTTGTGACTACCCTGTTTTTATTTTTCTCCTTTAATTCAAGCTTTGCTCAAAAAAAAGACGTCATACGTTGTGCAACAGTTGAAGTGGATTCTATTCGGCATGCAAATGATCCAAACTTACAAACAAATGAAGAGTTTGAGGCTTGGATGGTGAAACAAATTCAAACAAGAAAGCAGCAAATTCCAACGAATAAACTGGTAATTAATGGTGTGTATACAATACCTGTTGTTTTTCATATTATACACAATGCAGGAGAAGCTGTTGGTACAGGTAGAAATATACCTGCGAGTTATGCACAGTCTCAAATTGATGTGTTGAATGAAGATTTCCGTAAAATTTTTGGAACACCTGGTTATAATAATGATGCAGTTGGTGCGGATACTCAAATAGAGTTCTGTATGGCGATGAGAAAACCTGATGGCTCTGCTTTTACTGAACCTGGTATTAATAGGATTGACGCTGGTGTTGCTGGGTTTGGCGCGGCAGCTTATACAACTGCTTTTATCGATGGAAACATAAAACCCTATACAAATGCGCAAGGATGGGATCCCGCTGTATATATGAATATTTGGATATGTGAAATTTCTGGAGGAGTTTTAGGGTATGCTCAATTCCCTACAACAGCAATCGGTGGAATGGGATGTGGAGCACAAAGTGTTACGACTGACGGAGTTGTTTTTACAACGACTAGTATTGGGAAAAGCGCTGTAACTGGAAATCCAGGACCCTATAATGAGGGTAGAACAGCTACTCATGAAGTTGGTCACTGGTTAGGTTTACGTCATATCTGGGGTGATGGCGCTTGTGGAGTAGATGATTTTTGTTCTGACACACCTCTTTCAGATGCTTCTAATTTCGGTTGTCCAACAACAAACAGTTGTGTTGACCCAGGAGGAGATCCAAATGATATGGTAGAAAATTACATGGATTATACAGATGATTTATGTATGAATATTTTTACCTACGATCAAAAATTAAGAATGAGAGTGGTGTTAGAAAATAGCCCAATTCGAGCGTCTTTAATCACTTCTGATGCTTGCATACCTCCTAGTCCAAACGATGCTTCTATTGTTAATGTCATCAATCCTATTGGTGATAATTGTCCCGGAAGTATAGCACCAACTGTTACATTAAGAAATAGAGGTGGCAATAACTTAACTTCTGCTACTATTAATTATCAAATAGATAATGGACCCATAACAACTTTCTCATGGACAGGAAATATTGCTCCCTCTGGAGAAACAAACGTCACACTTCCTGCGTTTACAACAACACTGGGGACTCATACAATAAAATCTTATCCTACTTTACCAAATGGTGTAGTCGATCCAAGTACTCAATATGACACGACTGAATTGCAATTTGCGGTTTCAAATGGTTATATGCCGCCTCATGTTGAAGATTTTGAAGGGGGTAATTTTCCACCAGATGTAAAATGGAATGTAGTTAACCCGAATAATGATTGTTATGAATGGACAGCAGGAACTGGAATATCAAGTTCTGGTGCTACTTTTAATGCTTGCCCATTAATGCCTAATTTTAACAACGGAACAAATCAGGATGAATATTTATATACACCAATTTTTATACTACCTTGTAATTCGACTTCTGCTCAGATTCAATTTGATGTAGCATACCAGCAAAGACTCACTTCGAGTAATGATAGACTTCGTTTGGAAATTTCGGAAGATTGCGGTGTGACTTGGTCTCCTACTTCTTACGATAAATCTGGAACAGCATTAAGAACTTTAACAACTACATTTAATGGTTTCTTTGAGCCATCTGCAGCTTCAGATTGGAGAAATGAAACAGTTGATTTGTTAAGCTATGTAACTACAACATCGAAGAATGTCCGCTTCAGATTCAGAGCGACAAATGCTGGAAATGGAGGTAACCTTTATATTGATAATTTTAATTATACAGCTATTACACCTGGAGAAATTAATGTCTCTGTAACTGGGAATGATGTACTAGATGGAGGTGCTTATGATTTTGGACCTCAATCATTAAACAGTACGACAACAGCAACCTTTACAATTGATAATACAGGAACTACTGACCTAATTCTCACTGGACCAATTAATGTTTCAGGTACGGGGTTTAGTCTGAATTCTTCGTTCGGAACAACTACTGTTCCTGCAGGTGGTTCAACTACTTTTTCTATTGATTTTACTCCAACTACAGGAGGAACATATACTGGAGCTGTAACTTTTGGGACGAATGATTGTGATGAAGGAACGTATGATTTTATTCTCACTGGAGAAGGAAGTGTAACTCCATCAGTTGCATCTTTTACCGCAAATCCAACAACAATTTGTCAAGGTTCAACAGTTACTTATACAGATGCATCATCAAGTGCTACTTCTTGGTCTTGGTCTTTTCCCGGAGGGACTCCTGCTTCTGCTACAGGTGTTGGACCTCATACTGTAACTTATAACACTGGAGGTAATTTTGATGCGACTTTAAGTGTAACGAATGCTTTTGGTTCAGATGCTCAGACTCAAACTGGTCTAATTACTGTAATTCCAGGAACTGGAGCTACATTGCCTATTGTAGAAGGTTTTACAGGTGCTTTCTTGCCTGCAAATTGGTCAATTAATAATGGGGGGAACGCTATTACGTGGGTGCAAAACACAACGCAAGGGAATGCACCAACCGCTGGTAATTCTACTATGATAGACAACTTCTCTACAGACATTACTGGGGATATAGATGACTTAGTTATGGAGCCTGCTGATTTAAGTGGTTTTGTTTCTTCACAATTACAATTCGATGTTGCTTACGCTCGATATGATGCAAATTTTAATGATAGATTAGATGTGTTGGTTTCAACAGACTGTGGTCAGACATATACAACGGTATATTCTAAAGCAAGTACAGTTTTAGCGACAGATCCAGATCAAACTGCGCAATATACAAATCCAGCGACATGGAGAACTGAAACTATTGATATGACTCCATACGTAGGAAATGCAAAAGTAGATATCATCTTTAGAAATATCTCTGGGTATGGTCAGAACCTATATCTTGATAATGTGAATTTAACCGGAGTAGCAAGTTCTGCAACGGCTGATTTTACAATGTCATCAAATACAGTTTGCCAAGGTCAAAGTGTAACGTTTACAGATAATTCTACCGGTGCAACTTCTTGGAATTGGAGTTTTGGTGCAGGTGCATCTCCAGCTACAGCAACAGGTGTTGGGCCTCATACGGTTGTCTTTAATAATGCAGGGACAATTAATGTTTCTTTGGATATTAATGGAGGTGTAAGTAATTCAACTCAAACTGTAACTGTAAATGCTTTACCTACGGTAAGTGCAGGAGTTAACCAAACAGTTTGTACAGGAACGCAAGTAACATTAACAGGTTCAGGTGCAACTTCTTATACTTGGAATAATGGTGTCACAAATGCAACGCCATTCACACCAACAGCAACGACAACTTATACAGTAACAGGAACAGATGCAAACGGTTGTGTAAATACTGACCAAGTAATTGTTACAGTAAACGCTTTACCTACGGTAAGTGCCGGAGTTGACCAAACAGTTTGTGCTGGAACTCAAGTAACATTGACAGGTTCAGGTGCAACTTCTTATACTTGGAATAATGGAGTAACAAATGCAACGCCATTCACTCCAACAGCAACTACAACTTATACCGTAACAGGAACAGATGCAAACGGTTGTACAAATACAGACCAAGTAATTGTTACAGTAAATGCTTTACCTACGGTAAGTGCTGGAGTTGATCAAACAGTTTGTGCTGGAACACAAGTAACATTGACAGGTTCAGGTGCAATTTCTTATGCTTGGGATAATGGAGTTACAGATGGAACACCATTCACGCCAACAGCAACTACAACTTATACCGTAACAGGAACAGATGCGAACGGTTGTACAGATACAGACCAAGTAATTGTTACAGTAAATGCTTTACCTACGGTAAGTGCCGGAGTTGACCAAACAGTTTGTGCAGGAACACAAGTAACATTGACAGGTTCAGGTGCAACTTCTTATGCTTGGGATAATGGAGTTACTGATGGAGTATCATTTATTCCTTCTTCAACGACAACATACACAGTGACAGGAACAGATGCGAATGGTTGTACAAATACAGACCAAGTAATTGTTACAGTAAATGCTTTACCTACGGTAAGTGCAGGGGTTGACCAAACAGTTTGTACTGGAACTCAAGTAACATTGACAGGTTCAGGTGCAACTTCTTATACTTGGAACAATGGAGTTACTGATGGAGTATCATTTATTCCTTCTTCAACGACAACATACACAGTGACAGGAACAGATGCAAACGGTTGTGTAAATACTGACCAAGTAATTGTAACAGTAAATTCTTTACCTACGGTAAGTGCCGGAGTTGACCAAACAGTTTGTAAAGGAATTTCAGTCACTCTTTCAGGTTCAGGTGCAACTTCTTATACTTGGAATAATGGAGTTACTGATGGAGTATCATTTATTCCTTCTTCAACGACAACATACACAGTAACAGGAACAGATGCGAATGGTTGTACAAATACAGACCAAGTAATTGTTACAG
>JAJRQQ010000111.1 GCA_024280155.1 Bacteroidota bacterium | reverse complement strand
TTCATGAAACATTAGATTATAAAAAACCAATGAACGTCTATAAAGAAGATATTTTACTCAATAACTGGCTAGATGAGGCGGCTTAAAACTTAGGAATAAGAAATTTGAAATAATTGTCTTGACTATTTGGGGTGCTAAATACTTAAAATAATTTTAGGTAGTGAAAATAATTGAGCTAACAGAGAGGTTTCTTACCAGGCAAGCTTGAAATTTCTTCTACAAATGAAGAAATGTGGTTGTTAGGGTCGCCGTTATTGAGTGGTTACCGTGACATTGTTGAGGAATCAGCATCCAAACGATGCCAAGATATATTGAACTATTTTAATTGATGAATGGGATGTTGCTTGTGAATATTACGAAGAGTTGGCAAAAACCGAAGTAGATATAGCTAGTGATATTGAGTGTAGAGATTTGGATTCGGCAGTTAAGCATTTGGCTAAAACTTGTTAGTAAGGATTCTCGATATCACAAGACTTTTAATTATTTACCTACCTATTTCGGTGTGGTGGAGCTTGAAAAATTGGTCGTTTATCAAAATCATATTAATGGCAGTTTTGTACATATTTTAGAAAATCGTCTTGATTCTAAACCTGAACCAACCATTTTATTCCATTTTGTTTACTGCTGGACATGTGGACGCACTTGACTTGAATACCCTGTGAGAGACAGAATGTAAGTTACACTGGCTCTTTCAATATTTAGGTTTGTTTTTTCTTTTCAATTTCTCTGTGTCGAGACTCAATGACACTCTTGGATTTTTCTTGATTGTCTCGATTTAAAATAAGCCGAGATTTTACGTTTTGTTCAAAACACCCTTCAGGTGTAATTAAAAAGACTCGCTCAGCAAAATTAATAGTTTCTGGTCTATGAGCAATTATAATGCGTGTAAGTTTTAACTTGGCAATGTTAAGGTTTATCTTTTTTTCCAAAAAGATATCTAAATGCGAGGTTGATTCATCCAAAAATAAAATTCTTGGATTCTTGTATAATGCCCGAGCTAATAATATTCGTTGCTTCTGGCCTCCCGATAAAGTAGTACCCATATCCCCAATCAGAGAGCTGTAACCCATAGGCATCTGCATTATATCAATATGAATGGCCGCTATTTTTGCACAAAGCTCAATTTTTTCTTGCTTGAAGTGAGGGTCAAAGAAACTAATATTGTCACTGAGTGATCCTGACAATAATTGGTCATCCTGCATAACACTAGCAACTTGCTCTCGATAATTTCTTAGACCAAAATTTTGAATTTCCATGCCATCAACTAAAATTTTCCCTTCAGTAGGTTCCAACAATCCTAATATCACTTTCATTAATGTTGATTTTCCACATCCAGATGCTCCAATCAGGCATATAGACTCTCCTGCTTTAACTTTAAGACTAACATTATTTATAATAAAAGGGTCTGTATCAGAATAACGAAACCGAATATTTTTAATTTCTAAGTCGCCATTTATCCTTTTGGGAGTAATGTTTGAATTTATATCCTTTTCAACTTCCGTCATGACGATGTCACCTAATCTCGCCAAATGCAGGCTAATCATTTTAAACTCGATAATTTGTTCAATCAGCGACGTTGCTTTATTTGTGAATTGCCCTTTATAGGACATGAAGGCAAAAATCATACCTACCGATAACTGGTTACTAATAACCAGTTGTGCCGCCAAGTAGATAACCAGTATATTTTCTACCCCAGATAATATGCTATTTACAACAGTATAATTAATTTCCAGTTTTCCTATCTGAATACTAATATTTAAGACATTTGCATAAAGATTCTGCCAGACAGACTGACGCTGCGCTTCATTTCCAAATAATTTAATGCTTTGTGCTGCTCGAATAGTTTCCATTAAATTCGAATCTTCTTTTGCACCTGCAATAATTGCTTCTTCGGTTAATTGTCTGAAGGGTAGGTAGACTATAAACCGAAATAAGGCATAAATAAACACACCTGAAATTACAATCATTGTCAGTAGTGGGCTATAGATGAACATCATAACCAGAGTACCGACAATCATCATTCCATCTACTATTGCAGAGATGATCTCGCTTGTTAGCATTTCTTTAATTTTGTCCATTGAGCCAAAACGGGAAACAATATCGCCGATATGCCGTTTCTCGAAATAAGAAAGTGGTAAACGAATTAAATGATGAAATAAATTGTTCGCTATTTGAATATTAAGCTGCGTTCCCATGTTAATAATAATCAGTGATCGTAAGGCTGTAACCCCGACCTGAATAAGCATTAATAAGAAACAACCTAGAGCAAGGATTTTAAGTAATTCAAAATCATGACTTACCACAACTTCATCAATAACTAATTGCATGAAAAAGGGGGAAATAATACCGAAAAATTGCAATAATAACGACAGCAGTAAAATCTGGAATAAAGTTTTCTTAATACCACTAATTCGCTGCCAAAAATCAGAAAGACGTGCCTTTTTCTCCTCATCTTTTTTTTCAAATGCTGCTGTTGGTGTCAATTCTAAAGCAACGCCAGTAAAATGTTTTGACGCTTCTTCAAAAGTTAAAACATGTTCTCCTCTTGCTGGGTCATGAATAATAATTGAACGTGATGTTACTTTTTTTAATACTACAAAATGATTAAGATCCCAATGTAATATAGTGGGGCATTGAAGATTTTTTAATTCGTCTAGTTCTAATCTTATTGCGCGAGAGGAAAAATATAATCGGTCTGAAAGCTTAATTAATCCATGAAAATCAGTCCCTTTTAACGAGATAGGATAATTTTGACGCAGTGTGTTTAAATCAATTTTATGACCATGATAGTTAACAATCATCGCCAGACAGGCAAGCCCACACTCAGCTGCTTCTGATTGTAAAATAACGGGCAACCGGTTTGAGCGGAATAAATTAAGTAGATGAACTGGATTTTCCATTAAAGTCGCCCTCTTAAGCTATATATGGGTGCCAACAACCATTCGCCAAGTGTTCTCCCTTCCAAAATAATGCTGGCCTGTAAGAGCATGCCAGCTTGCAAATTAAACTCTTTCCCATATGCAGAAATAGCCTGTTTATCAGGTATTACTGTTACTCGATAAACCGGTTCTTCAATTTTGACGGGAACATGTAATTCATCTGGAGTTAGTATGACTTCTGAAATTTTGTCAATCGTCCCGTTGTATAAACCAAACCGTTGATAAGGAAACGCGGTATAACGTAACAATACACTTTGACCTTTTTTTATAAATCCAATTGCGCGTGTAGGGATAAAAAGTTCCGCTTTAAATTTTGAATTCCTTGGAAGAATAGTCAGTAACGGTCTTTCTTTTACCCAAGTGCCGGGGCTAACCTGTATGGCAGTGACACGTCCTGCAGTTGGTGTACGTAAAGTGTATATGCGCCGCCCTTCAATTTCTAGAATTTTTTGATCAATATCAGACAATTGCTGTCTGAATTCAGCGATCTTAATCAAAGATTTTAAAGGTAGTTGAGTTAATAGATTTTTAACATTTGATAGCTGATTTTTTTTACTGATTAATTGTTGGCGAACTTCATCAAGGCGGAGTTGAATATCAACGTGATGTTCTTGAGCGGTAATATAGTCAGATTTTGATAAATATTTTTTAGCATACAATTCATCCAATCGACCAAATTGCTCTTGTGATACCCTAAATTTTTTTTATGGGTTTTAACCTGATTTTTTAGCTGTTTAATTTCTCGATTTAATCCTGAAACCTGGTCTTTGTATTGAGATTTTTCAAGATCATCTAATCTATTTTGTTCTGTTAACTTGCTTCTAATGGTTGTTTTATCATCTTTTAGTTTGTTAATAATCAAAGTGTTGACGTCATCTGATTTAAAATTAGTCTTTTGTGTTGATATAGTCAATAGCAAATCACCTTGATTGACAAGGGTACTTTCTTCTACATGTACATTTGTGACAGTTCCTACTTGTGGCGCGTATATTTTCACAAGTCCTTTGTTAGGAAGAAGATATCCGGAAACATTTTCGCGTCGTGCGTAAGTGCCATATAGAAGCATTAATGCAACGGCAATAACTACAATAGTAACAAACGCAGTAATAACAAAAAAAGAAAAGGGCTGTATTAAAATGACTTCGCCCCAGAGCTTCTCTTTTTTGTTATCTATTGCTTCTTGTCGAAAAAGTTGTGTCATTCTAGATTTGTTATAATATTGTATTAAAAACCCTATTTCCAGATTTGATTTTATTGATAGATTTTAAACCAATTAGTCGAACTATCAGGGTGGTCTAGTCTTTTCTGGTTATTAAGAGGCTCTAACACAAAGGAGTTGAGCAGCTTATCATTGATTGGTTTAGTATCTGATTAAGAACTTTGTCCATTTATTGCCTCTAATATTCGACCAAACTGTACACTCTTAACAAGTGGTGTCATCGACTAATCGATAACCTACTCCGCGAATAGTTTGTAAGATATTATGCTGGGAGCTAACGTTTACTATTTTACGTCGTAAATATCCGATGTATACATCAACGATATTAGGGTCTCCATCAAACTCAATTCCCCAAACTTTATTAATTAAGGTTTGTTTGGATACTGTTTCTCCTTTTGCCAGTATAAGCAACTCCAAGACTTTACTTTCCCTGCTAGTGAGTAATATCTCTTGATTTTCAAAAATACATTTTCTTTCTTTTGGCATATAGTTAAATGAACCAAAATTAATGGTATCAATGATTTCTTGATTTCTTCTGCGGAGTAATGCTCGTATTCGGGCTAGTAATACAGGTGTGGAAAAGGGTATTCGTAAGAAGTCATCGGCACCTGTTTCCAAAGAATCTATTTCATCATTGGTTGTATTTTTATTTGTTAGCATAAGTATTGGTGTGATAATACCGTTATCGCGTAGAGTCTGACAAACATCAAAACCATTTATCTTGGGCAATATAATGTCAAGAACAACTATAGAGTGGCAATCTTCTCTGGCAAGCCACAAAGCAGTTTCACCATCTGTTGCTATATCCACGTCATAACCTTCAGCTAAAAGACTAATTCTGATTTTAGACCCTATTCTAGGATCATATTGAGCTACTAAAATTCGCATTAATTATTCCCAGAAAATGAACTATATTCTTTACATTAAAGAATATTCTTTTTTTATTCACAAACTCCTGCGCATGACTATATGGTTCTTGAGTTCAGAACCACTACGAACTAAAAAACTATCATTTGCTACTATTCCATCTCCTTGATTCAAGAAATAATGAATATTTCCGATAATTGTTTTTATGTGAAGAAATATAGAGAAACTCTATTTAAGAGAAAAGCATAATGATTGCTGTGGTTTGTGAGAAATCATTCTAAATGAATTTATATATTAACTTGAATTGTGACTAAAGTCACAATTTATATATTTTTTTTGTCGATTTATTCTCAGTAAATAATATAAAAATTAAAACATTATTTTGTTTGATAATAAATCTTATTAGCAATTATCAATGATATATCCGATGAAAAATTCAGTGGAATGGTTAACAATGAGTCAGAATTCAGATGGTAAAAGTAAGAACACGAGGTTATCGAAATATTGATAATTTTTTTAACATGGTTTACTTTCTATGCGGAAAACTGATATTTGAGTATCCATAAGAAATGGTATGGGCTTATTTTAATATTGCTATACAGCTGAAATCAGTATGGAGCATATTTACGTTCATTAAAAAATGGATGGGAAATAGCCTTCGTTGTTAGCACAAGATGGGATGCCTTTAGGTCACAACTTTCTCATAAAAAATTCACTTTCTTTAACATAGAAACTAAAGCATCAGGTGAATCAATAAATTTTTCAATGCTAGCTTGAAAATTCGTTAGTCCTTTTTTACTCCACCGCATCAAATTCATAGAAAAACAG
>JAJRQQ010000110.1 GCA_024280155.1 Bacteroidota bacterium | reverse complement strand
TATAAATCTATATTTGGCGCATTAAGTTTATAAAATACAAAAGGTACTAGTTCACCATTCATATTAGATAATTGTCCTTTATTTTCAATAAAAAGAACATCTTGATTGTTAATCAGTTCGGATGCTTTTGCTTGAGTAATTATATTTTGTTCAGTTGTTGTATTCGCCGTTTCTTGAGCAAAATAAGTGGACGTAATATTAAAAAAAGAGAATATTGAAATTAGAATGTAGTTTTTCATTGAAGAGAAATTTTGTTATTAAAACGGTATAGTTTTTTTGTAAAAGTAGAATAGTGTTGATTCATAAAAAAAGTTGTATTTTTATAAAGTAATAGTTTGTTAAATTGCAACATTAGGTTATCGTTTTGTTTATCAGTCATTTAACATGTAAATAAAAATATTTTGAAATCAAATCCCATCATATATGACCTAATTCACTCATTGTCAAAAAATGAGAAAGGATTTTTTGTTAAAAGCTTATCAAAAAAGGATTCTGTCTATTTAAAAATGTACTATATTCTATTAAGTCAGAAGAAGTACAATGAAAAAAAGTCATTGACCAATTGGATGTTGATTATGTGGTGAAAAATTTCAATGCGGCCAAAAGCTACCTGTATCAATTGATTTTAAAATCGTTAACGAGCTACAATGCTAATAAAAAAGAACCGTATTATTTATTCAATGTTATCGATATTCTATATAGAAAAGGGTTGTATAAAAATTGCACAAAAATGATAAAACAACTTATTAAAAAAGAAGAAGTTAGTGATGATTACTTGGCGCAATTAAAAGCTATTGAATATGTGAAATATCTAAAATACAGTGACATTGAACTTGATGAAGTTATTGAAGGGTTATTGAGTCGTGAATCTATCATTATTGAGAAACAAAAGTTACTTTCTCAATTACAGTCTTATTTGTTTCAAGTTAAGAAAATTTGGAATAAAACAGGGACAATGAAAAAAGAAGACAGTATTTTAATTGCTCAAAATATTATTCAGAATTTATCAAAAATAGACGTTAGTGAGTTTGACAACCTAAAGTTTAATCAATTTTATCATGAGGCATATTTTTTATGTGGATTAGTGGTGCATGATAAAAAACTGACTGAACATCATTTCTCGCCGCTTCAAGACATTATTTTTAAGAATCAAAAAACGGGTAGAGGGTATGATTATAATACGATTGATGTTTTAAATCAATTGTTACGGTATCATCTTTTTGGGAATAATTTCTTGGAAGCAAAGAAGATTTTAGCTATCATATTAAAAACACTTCATGCGTCTACAGTTGTCAATCGAATGGACAAAATAGCAATTCAGGCAGATTGTTACATTTTTGAAATGCATATTATTATTCAAGAAAAAGAATTATCGTTGATGGATCAATTAGTAAACAACGTTGTTCAGTTTGTAGCTAAAAATAAAGAAGAAATACCGCCTAAATTTTTCATGCTTTATGAAAGTAATCTACTCGTCATGTACTTTATTCTTGGGGAATACAAGAAGGTGACACAGTTCACAAACAATGTCCTTTCAAGCAAGCAAAAAGAATTAAGGAATGATGTTTTAACTTCCGTTATGTTGATTGAATTAATCGCCTTTTATCAGCAAGAAAAATACAGTTTGTTTGAAAGTAGATTAATTGCATACGGTGCCCATTTAAAAAGGAATGATCTAAGCGAAGTCATGTGGGGTTTATTTAACGATTTAATGAATAATTTTTTAAGAAAACATCAGGAAAAAGAATCAATTGATCTTTTCTTACAAGAGATCGAAAAACACGAAGGAAATCAAATTGTTGAAGATTTAGATTTTTTAACGCAATGGGTAAGGAGTAGGAGAGATCTAAACCAGTTTTAACTCACATAAAAAAAACGGTTAACTTAAAAGCTGACCGTTTTTTTTATGATTAATTCTTTTTTACCAAATTCTTGAAATCTTATCTTCACTATTTCTCATTGGATCACCTTCTTGTACCATAAATGCTTGAAAGAATTCTGGGCAATTCATTAATGGACCGTTTACTCGAAACATTCCTGGAGAATGTGGGTTGTTAGCAATTTGATTTTTAAGTGCTTCTTCTGTGTAATTTATTTTCCATAACTGAGCGTATGCAATAAAGAAACGTTGTGCAGGTGTGTAACCTTTTCGTTTTTCTCCATTTTTGAACTCATCTGTCATTGTGTAGGCATAATAAGCCATTGTTAATCCTCCTAAATCTGCAATGTTTTCTCCCATTGTTAGTTCAGGGTTCACACAAGAACCTTCAATAGGGCAGAAGTGCTCAAAAGTTGAACCTAATTTGCCTGTTCTAATTTCAAATGCTTGCTTGTCTTCTGCTGTCCACCAATCTGTGAAAGAACCGTCAGCAGCGAATTTTGAACCCATGTCATCGAAACCGTGTGTAAACTCATGTCCGATAACCATTCCAATTCTACCATAATTAACAGCATCCTCATAATTTTCATCGAAAAAAGGAGCTTGCATAATTCCAGCAGGAAAAACAATTTCATTCAATAAAGGGTGATAGTATGCGTTCACCATGTGAGCAGGCATGTGCCATTCATCTTTATTGACAGGTTTTCCTAGTTTTTTGATATTCTTATTATGAGCAAATCTTGCAGCTTCTTTTAAATTTCGAATGTAGTCGTCTTTAGAAAAATTCAAATCACTAAAATCTTCCCAAACTTGAGGGTAACCTAATTTTCGTTTAATTGCATGTAATTTCTTTAAGGCTTGTTGTTTAGTTTCGTCTGTCATCCAGTCAAGCTGTTCTATTCTTTGTTCAAAAACAACCAATAGATTATCAACCATTGTGTTTACTTTAGCGCTTGCTACATCAGAAAAATAACGACTCACGAATTTTTTTCCAAGCAGTTCTGCAAAGACTTGATAGGTAATTTCATTAATTGCTTGTTCATTCATCGATTTTTGCTCAGTTCTTCCTGAGAGAACACCACCGTAGAATTCAAAATTAGCTTGAACCATTTTTTTATCAAGATGCCCTGCGTAATGATTCATTACAGACCAAAGAAGATAATCTTTCCATTGTTCTAATGACTTTTCTTCCATCATTTTATTGACGTTTTTAAAGTAAGTCGGCTGACCAATAATCAAGGTGTCAAAAGAATCGATTCCAATTTCTTCAACGTAAGCTTCGAAGTCAAAAGAATTTTCTTTACTGTAAAAGAAGCTTGAAGCGTATTTGTTGTATGATTTCTCAGGAATCCTTAGCTCAACTGGAGCCATCATGTGTTTAGCAAGACTTGTTTCGAAATCAATTGTTGATTCTGCTATTCTTCCAATATTAGAAGGTTTGAATTTAGCAATGATCAATAATTTTTCGATGTGTTTTTGATATTTTTCAAGAATTTCTTTTTTGTCAGCAGAAAAATAATACTCTTTACTTGGAAGACCAATACCAGATTGTCCAAAGTATACTGCATGATTATCTACATCTTTTAGATCTTGGTCAACGCCAAAAGAGAATAAAGTATGAATACCTTGCTTATGATGTAATGCAATAATTCTTGGTATTTGCTTCTTCGAATTCATGTTAATAATTAAATCAAGATCAGAAGCAATCGCATTGACAGAAAGAAGATTACGCGTATTCATATTCATGAATGATGTGTAATAATCTGCCAATATTTGTTCTGTAGAACCTTTCTTTGCGTTAAGCTTAACAGATTCATTTAAAAGAACAGTCAATTTCTTGACATTCGCTTGTTGTAGTTCATTGAAACTTCCCCAACTCGATTCAGAGGCAGGAACAGGATTGTCTT
>JAJRQQ010000109.1 GCA_024280155.1 Bacteroidota bacterium | reverse complement strand
CAACATAAACGAAGGATTGAAATTCTTCCGAAATACTCAGAAAAAAAGAAGCATTGCTTTTGTGATCAGTGATTTTATGGACAGCAATGATTTTATGGAAGGAATGAAAGTCTCTCGCAAAAAACATGATATGGTTGCACTGAGATTAGTCGATCATGCGGAGAAAGAATTGCCTAAAATGGGAATTGTGCAATTATTCAATGCTGAAACTGGAAAAACATCTTGGGTAAATACCAACAGTAAAAAAGCTCAAGATATTCACCGAGAAAATTTTATCAGACACGAAGAAAAATTAGCCAAAGAATTTCAAAAATCAGGCATTGATTACACAACCATTGCAACTGAAGATGATTTCATTCAACCACTCGTTAAACTTTTTCAGAATAGATGAGAATTATTGGGTGGACATATCTTATTTTCATACTCAGCACTGCTGCGTTGGGACAAAGACTCGACCAGCAAATATCACACAGTGAAATTGCCATTGGTGAACCTGTGATTGTTTCTTATTCTTTACTAACGAATAAAGAAGATACCATTCTATTTCAGGCCAAACAAGATGTAATTGAAGCAAGAATGATTTCTGAAACAGGCGATTTGTCTTCAGAAGGGATTGATTTTGAAATTTTACAACCTTTTATCGATACTTTTATTTTCGACCATTCTCAAAAATTCTGGGAAGGTCAATATGTGGTTACTGCATGGGACAGTGGTTTATTTGTTATACCACCAACTTCAATTGTCATTAACGATTCAACCTATCAGTTTGATGCACTTTCTTTGAAAGTAAATCTTTTGCCAAAAGAAGACGGTATTGATATTTATGACATCAAAGAAAAATATGCTGACATCCCTGACAAACCTTTTTCCATCATCGAATTTATTACAAATTATTGGTGGATTTTTGTCATTCTGATTTTTGCGATAATTCTCTATTTCACTTTTAGAAAGAAAAAAGAAGAGGTGGAAATCGAAGAACCAAGGGTGATGAGTTTGAAAGAACGAACCATTCTCGCCATCGAAGGATTGGAAAAAGCAAAAATGTGGGAGAATGGAAAATTGAAAGAACATTTCATTGAGTTATCTTTTATTCTTCGCTCCTATTTAACCAGTCGTTATGAAATTTCTTTGTTAGAGAAAACAACCTACGAAACAAAATTATTATTAACCCAGAAAGGATTGAATAAGGAAACCGTTGATGCTATCACAACCATTCTTTCACATTCCGACATGGTTAAATTTGCGAAATCCAAACCGGATACCATAGCTATTTTAAGAGTATCAACACTTGCCAAGCAAATTGTTGCAGAAACAAGTCCATTAGATTTTGACAATGCTGAATAATTGGAACATACGCTTTTGGGAATACGAATTCTTCTCACCGAATTGGCTTTGGCTATTGGCGGTTGTTCCTTTTGTGCTCATTCTTCTTTTTCTGGTCGAAAAAAACCGAAAAGGAGATGTGAAATACTCTCGTTCAACTGAAGAGCAACAAAATATTGCATCAATCGGTATTGCTCGACTGAGAGAAATTATTTTACTTTCCTACGGAATGATTGCTGTCCTGCTTATTTTCGCAATGGCAAAACCATTTCATTGGAGCATGCACCAGAAATCGAGTAAAGATTATAAAGATGGAATAGATATTATTCTCGCAATGGATGTTTCAATGTCAATGATGGCCAAAGATTTTGACCCCAATCGATTGGAGGCAGCAAAAAAAGTTGCGAAAAACTTCGTTGATGGACGTGAGGGAGACAGAATTGGATTAGTTGTTTATGCTGGTGAAGCTTACACCGCTTGTCCTGCTACACTGGATTACGATGTGCTCAAAAAACAGATAGACGAAATTAACGGAGAAAGAATTGAAGGCGGAACTGCCATTGGAACCGGATTGGGTACGGCCGTTACTCGTTTGAGAAATGACAGCATTCCTTCTAAAGTAATCATCCTCCTAACCGATGGAAGTAATAATTCTGGAGAAATATCACCGTTAGATGCGGCAGAATTAGCTTTAGCTAAAAATATTCGCGTTTACACCATTGGAGTTGGTAAGAATGGTCAAGCCCTTTCCCCTGTTTTTACTCCATTTGGCGTACAATACCAAAATATGCCTGTTGAAATTGATGAAGTTACCTTAATGAAAATTGCAGAACTAACGGGCGGTCAATATTTTAGAGCGACTGATGAAAAAAGTTTGCGTGAGATTTACAAAGAAATTGAGAAATTAGAAAAACGAAAAATGGAGGACCTCCACTACAAATCGGAACCACCAAGTACACCTCAAGCATTTTTAAATTGGGCTTTTGTATTGATAATTCTCACTTGGAGTGCACAACTTATTTTATTTAGAAACAATGAATAAGTCAAAATTTACATATCATTTTCAATGGATTGTGGGTTTACTCATTCTTTGGGAGCTTATCTTCTGGGGTGTATATTCTTTCATTATTGGGAACATTGGCGATTCGTCTGTTTCGGGTGACCATGTTATGTACAAAACTCCACAAGCATTTAATTTATTGATTGTTTTTGCTTTAATCACAGTTGTTTTTCTCTTCAAAATCTGGCGACACAATCAACAAGTAAAAGATATTAATGAACGAGTTTTAGCATCCTATATGCAACCTGTTTCGAGTACGCAACGGTTTTTAAGGTTTTTCTTTCTACGAAACGCCCTCGTTTTTCTCATTATCGCATTGGCACAACCTATTTATGGAAAGAAGAAAGTTTCAGGAACAACAGAATCATTAGAATTAGTTGTTGCACTTGACATTTCTAATTCAATGAACACCAAAGATATTTCCAAAGAACTATCACGCTTGGACATTTCTAAAAGAGCATTGGTGCAGCTAATCAACAATTTGCACGGAGAGAAAATCGGGATTGTTTTATTTGCCAATTCTGCCTTTGTTCAATTACCTCTCACTCGAGATTATTCTGCTGCAAAGTTATTCATTCAAGACATTGATTCAAGAATGATTTCCAGTCAAGGAACAAACATTGCTGAAGCATTACTTGTTTCGAAAGAAATGTTCTCCGAAGAAAAAACGACGAAAGGAATTATTTTAGTTACGGATGGTGAAAATCACGAAGAAAATCCAGATGAAATTCTTAGGGAAATCAAAGAGTCTAAAGTTCAATTAAGCGTCCTTGGAATTGGAACCAAAAAAGGCGGATTAATTCCAAAAAATCCACACCGACCAGAATTAGGTTATAAAACAAATGCCATTGGAAAAACCATTGTATCGAAGTTAAATCCTCGGTTTATCAATGAAATTGCTGCAAAAGGTGGCGGTCATGCAAATATCAGTTCGAGTGAATTTCCAAATCTTTCAGGTTTATTAACACAAATTAACCAGATGAAACGAACAAAAATTGATAATTTAGAGTTTGATGTCAAAGAAGAACAATATCAACTCCCATTATTTATCGCAATCATCAGTTGGTTGCTGTATATTTTATGGTCAAAACAGTACGTTCAACTATTGGGTAAATTAAGTCGTAAGCAATGAAATTTTTAATCAGCATAGCATTCTTTTTTGTTCTGAACATTGCTTTCGGTCAGCAGTGGAGAGATTCTTTAGAGGCTGCAAGAGATGCTTATCAAAACAAAGAATACGCTGAAGCATTGAAGTATTATGAATCTGCCCAAAAAAATGCTCCAGAAAACATTGATTTATCCGACGAAATTGCACAATCTGCATACAAAGCAAGAGAATTTGAGAAAGCACAGGAAATTTATCGTCAAAACAGTGAGAATAAGAAAACGAACATTGAAAAAGCCGATAATTATCACAATTTAGGCAATGCGCAGATGAAAAAGAAAGATTACCAAGGCGCGATTGATTCTTACAAAGAGGCGTTGAGATTGAATCCCAACGATAAGCAAACACGGTATAATTTATCCGAAGCCATTCGTCAATTGAAGAATCAACAGCAACAGCAAAACAAAGACAATCAAAAAGACCAAAATAATCAAGATCAACAGAACGAGAATCAAAAAGACAATCAGAATAATCAGAATCAAAACAAAGGAAATCAAGGAGAAAACGACGAAAAAAACAACCAAAACCAAGGCGACCAAAATCAAGAGGGAAATGGGCAGAAAAAGAATAAATCAAATTTACCTAGTAAAACCGTAGATCGACTTTTGGATAAATTAATGAAACAAGAAGCCGAAACAAAACGTAAAGTAAACGGCTCACAAGGAGGAAATGGAACGCCGAAATCAGGAAAAGACTGGTAATGAAAGGAATAATTCTCATATCATTTTTATTGTTGACGCAAATTTTATTTGCTCAAAAACCTGAAGTTGAACTAACCATTGAACCTACAAATGCTGAAGTTGGGGAAGTTTTCACGATCACTGTTCGTTCCAACGTTGAAGGACAAATAGAAATTGACAATCTCCCAAGTTCATTTGTTCACGGCTATGATGTTCTCAATGGAGTGGAGTCAGAAATGGACTATAATACAGGCGAAATCATTACGTATTATTACTTTTCTCAAACAGGTGCAATTGGCAAAAAAGGGAAATACACCATCGGTCCTGCATACATAAAAAAAGGCAACAAAACCTATCCATCAAATACAGTAGATATTGAAATTGGAGGAAATACACCGATGGTTTCGACCGATGTGTCCAGTGACCAATTAAACAATCCGGCTTTTGGAATCATTGAAACCAACAAGAAAACCATTTACGAAGGAGAACCAATTGTTGTTGCTGCTAAAATATTTTCACGATTTGAACCAACACATTTAGAAGGTTATCAAACGTATGAAATTCCGGGCACCATTGATAAAGCAAAAATTGCAGGGGGTAAACGCATCATTGTTGAACGTGAAAAATTCAAGAATGAAGTTTTCTATGCCTTTGAATACGATAAAAGCGTTATTTTCCCTACGGGAACGGGTGATTTGAAAATTTTACCTTTCACCATGAAATTGAACCAAAATTTTAAAGGGTATCAATTTAAATCGAATGCAGCGATTGTACATATAAAGCCATTGCCTGATGGTGCGCCTAATGATTTTATCGGTGGTGTTGGAGAATTCTCAATTGATCGAAAAATAGACAGTATTCAATTGCAACAAGGCGATGTTTTTAAGATGATTGTCACTGTAAAAGGGAAAGGGAACATCCAAAACACAGTAGAACCAACATTGCATTTACCCAAAGGATTCATCGTTTACGGTGACCCCGAAATAGAAGAAAATTACAGTTTCAATTCTACAGGTGCTGAAGGAGAAATAAGTTACGCATATAACATTCAAGTGAATAACGCGGGAGAAGTTGTGCTTCCTTCAACTTCGATTTCCTACTTTGACCCAAAACAAGAAAAATATGTGACTTTACAAAGTTCACCTGACACTTTAACGATAAAGAAAGACCCAACTTATATTTCCCAAGTAGATTCTGAAACAGAAAACGACAATGAATTGATGAGTGAAGATTTTGAAAAAAGTCAGCCATCTGACAAAGAATCGTTCGTTAAAACGCCAATTTTTGGTTGCTCACTGGAACACCCATCGTTCTTGCTCTGCTATTCTTTGTTTTTATCCGAAAAAGAAAAGATGAAAACGACGAAGAGAAACCCATACGAAAAGAACGAAAAGTTATTCCAATGTTAGAAGTAAAAGCAGCTTTAGATAGCGGAGAGAAAGATTTATTCTTTATTAAAACAGAGAAAATATTACGTGCTGCGATTGAAAATTTCCTATCAACTGAAGAAAATAAACTTTCACGAAATGAATTGTTAGTTCAATTGTCTGAGAAAACCAACCCTGAATTACAGTCAGAAATTCGAAACATATTTGAACAATGTGATCAATCTCGTTACGGATTTGAAAATTCAGATGCATCTTTGGAAGAGTTGTATGAAAATTTGCAAAAAACAGTTCAGAAATTGCATTGATTTTATAAATGAATCAGACCTGAAATAATTTCATTTCTAGTTCTCAACGATTAGCAAGAAAATAATGTACTTTTGTAGCAATGGAGAAAAAGAAAAACATTCGAACGCTTTCTTTGAAAGAGATAAAAAATGCCCTATCTGATTTCAATGAAAAACCTTTTCGTGCGAAACAAATTTTCGAATGGTTGTGGCAGAAAAATGCGGAATCTTTTGATGACATGACAAATCTTTCTTTGGCACTTCGAGAGAAACTAAAGGATGCTTTTTTCATTGACCACATTAAACTTCAAGACCAACAAATTAGCTCTGATAAAACCATTAAATGTGCTTTTACAGTCGGGGAGAATAAAGTCGTTGAAGGTGTTCTAATTCCAACCACCAATCGAACAACAGCTTGTATATCTTCTCAAATTGGGTGCAGTTTAGCTTGTGAGTTCTGCGCTACGGGAAAATTAAAACTCATGCGAAACTTGACAGAAGGTGAAATCGTTGATCAAGTCGTTTATTTGCGAAATCTTGCCGAAGAAAAATACAACAAACCACTATCAAACATTGTGTACATGGGAATGGGCGAACCTTTGCTCAACTACAAAAATATACTCCGTTCGATAGAGTTGATTACTTCTGAAGAAGGTTTAGGAATGTCGCCAAAACGTATTACCGTTTCTACTGCTGGAATTGCAAAAATGATTAAAAAATTGGGCGATGATGAAGTGAAATTCAATTTAGCCTTATCTCTTCATGCGGCAAATGATGCCAAAAGAAGTAAAATCATGGAGATTAATGACACCAATGATTTAGATGCTTTGCGAGAAGCCCTTCAATATTTCCATGCTAAAACAGGAACTCGTGTTACTTTTGAGTACATCATATTCAAAGATTTCAACGATTCTATTGAAGATGCGGCAGAATTAGCACAGTTTGCGAAATGTGTCCCATGTAAAATCAATATTATTGAATATAATCCAATTGATGATGGAATTTTTCAGCGCACAAGTCCTGAAAGAACAGATGCATTTGCAGATTATTTAGAAAAAAGAAACCTCATCGTTCACGTAAGAAGAAGTCGTGGAAAAGATATCGATGCAGCATGTGGTCAGTTGGTCAATAAGAACGGTGCCATTTTGAAAGATGAACGAGTAATGAAGAAATAGCAAATAATCCAGCGATTTCTTATTTCTACAACCATGTTCTTACCTATAATTGACAACAGAGTTCAATTATATATCTAACTGATCATATTGATTTTATCGAGCCCTGTCAAGCTTCTATTTGATAGATGAATCTACTTGTTAAAAAAAGACTATTTTTACATACCTAATGACTACAACCATATATAAATATCATATCACATTATTTCTCATTTTTATATGGAATATATCTTATGGGCAGCAATACGTAGCTTACAATACCGATAATGGTTTACCTAGTAACCATATTTATCGTATTACCCAAGATAATTTTGGCTTTATCTGGATTTTAACAGATAAAGGAATGGTTAAGTTTAATGGAAATGAATTCAAAACATTCACAACAAAAAATGGGTTGCCAACAAACGATGTTTGGGATATCAGAAATACGCCAGATAATAAAGTTTGGTATTTTTCAAAATCTCCAAAATTAGGGTACATTTTAAATGATAGTGTATATGCTTTTGCAAGTGCAATAAAAGATGACATCTTACACCCAGTTTCATTTGGTCAAAATAATAATAGTATAGTTTTTTCAAGTGCAAATAATACGTACGAATTACAGAATAATAAATGGCAGGTGGTCAAGAGTTCAAGCGTGTTCAATACTGAAAAGATAATCAGTAAAAAAATAGGTCATTTAATTGTTAAAATAGATTCCACTTTTATTTTAGATAAAAATAACACCATTATTAGCTCCTTCGAAACCCCTAAAGAGTATAAAACAATTCATTATAGCACTCAAATCAATGATAGTTTATTTTTCCTGATAAATACTAAAGGCTATAGTATAATAAATTTCAACACTCTAAAGTTGACGTCCAAAACATTTAAGAACCAACTCTCAATAGGCATAATAGAATACGTACGGATTAGTTTGGTAAATAACCAGATTCAAATTTCAGGACAAGATTTTGTAAGTATTTTAGATGATAATTACGATTTAAAAGGCACCGTATTTATACCAAAAAAGTTTAAGTCTCATTTTTCTTTTATAGATAAAGATCGTAATCTATGGATTGCTACGTTTAATAAGGGAGTTTATTTTTTACCTTATATGCAGCGTAATTTACGCAATGACCTTGTCAACGATGAAGTTGGAAAATTACAATGGGTAAACAAAAAATTAATAGCAAATGTTTACAATAAAGGTTTTTATAAATACAATGAAACTACTAAAAAGTTTGAACCATATATTTTAATTCAGGACTTTTTGTATAACGCATGCTATATTGATAGTATACAGACTGAGTTTTACCTATCCAATTTGAACCTTATTCGTTTAAAAAAAGGAATAACAAAAAAAATGAAATTCCCTGACGATTCTAATGAAAACCTCAATAGTTTCGCTAAAAAAATAATATTGTATAATAATAGCCTATTTAGTTTTAATTCGTCTGGCTTGAATAAATTAGATTTTAATTTAAACGTATTGAAATCATATAGACAAAACGGAATCAAAGATTTAATCATATTTAACGCAAAATTATTTGTTGCAACCGCCAAAGGGTTAATGTTGTTGGAAAATGACTCCTTAAAAAATGCTTTTAAGGCAAAGAAACAAATAGGCAAACCTGTAACACACCTAGTGACCATGGATGATGATCTTATCGTTTGTACGGATGGGTTTGGTGCGTATCATACAGATTTAAAACCAGTAAGGCTATTAAAGCAGTCTGATTTTTTATCAGTAACAAGTGCTTTCGTTAAAAATAATGAAATTTGGCTGTCAACAAATGAAGGTATATTACAATATAAAAAAACAAAGGATAAATATAAGTTAATTCAGAAATACACAAAACGCGATGGTTTAAGTTCTGATTTAACCAACGGAATTTTTGTAATAGGTGACGATCTTATAATAAGTAGTAACAATGGTATTTCTATCATATCAAGAAACCAAACTCGTTCGAATTCTTCAGAAATTTTTTATTATGATAAAATACAATACAATAATTTTTTATTAAAAAATAATTCAACCATTGAGTACACCAATAACTCTTTTATAAACATAACTGTTTCGTCTATTGAATTTTGTAAAAATAAGACTCATAATTATGAGTACAAATTATACCCAATTCAGAAAGAGTGGACACAAACAGCTTCAAAACAATTATCTTTCTTCGATTTACAGCCAATTAAATATACCTTACAAATTAGATCAATAAAGAAATCTAATTTAAGCTCATTAAATTAGATTTCTTCTTTTTCCTTTGAGATAAAGCCTCTATGGTGGCAGAAAAAAATATATAGACTTTTTACTGGATTATGTTTGTTATTAATCCTTGCGTATATACTATGGCAAGTAAACAACAAACAGAAGAAAAAGCAAGAGAGGAAAATGATACAAGACAAACTCCTCTTAAAGATAGAATTAAAAGCATTGCGAACTCAAATGAATCCTCACTTTGTTTTTAATTCATTAGCAGCAATACAGTATTATATAATCAATAATAATTACGAAGCCTCAGAAAAATTTTTGGTGAAGTTTTCTGTATTAATTCGCCAGTTTTTTGAACTCTCAAAGGAAGATGAAATTACCATTGAAACAGAAATAAGTCTATTGAGGAACTATTTAGATTTAGAAACCCTTAGATTTAAAGAAAAACTCAACTATACGATTAATATTGACCGTAATTTAGATACTAAAAACTCCAGAATTCCAACAATGTTATTACAGCCTATTACAGAAAATGCGGTTAATCACGGTATTTTTAATAAAGTTGGAAAAGGAATACTATGTATAAATTTTTTATACATAGACAAACTAACTTTTAGGGTAGAAATAATAGATGATGGAGTTGGATTTTTAAAAACTAAAAAGGAAAAAACCGGAAAAGTAAAATCAACAAGTATACTAGAAGATAGGCTTTACTTTTTAAATTTATCAAAGAAATGGAGCATTCAATACAGTACAGAAGAATTGAATCCGAATTCAGAGGATAAAGGAAATAAAGCGATATTTATAATTACAAATCTAAATAAATGAATAGAGTAAAAGCAATATTAGTTGATGATGAAGATTTTAATTTAAAAAGTTTGCAGCTAAAAATTGAAAAATTATTTCCCGAAATTGATATTATAGGCTGTTATCAAAGCCCAGAAGAAGCGATAAAAGCCATAGATATCAATACTCCAGATATTTTGTTCCTGGATATACAAATGCCAAGAATCAATGGGTTTGAGTTGCTTTCATTTATAAAAGAGATTAATTTTCAGGTTATTTTTGTAACAGCTTATAACGAATATGCTGTAGATGCTTTACAAAAACAAGCGGTAGGTTACATTCTTAAACCAATAGATAATGAAAGATTGAAATCTACTGTAAATAGAGCTTTGTCAAAAATTGAATTGAATAATGAAAATGAGATGAACACAAGGCTAGTTCAGATTTTAAGCAAAGAAACTTCTCAGAAGAATAAATTAATAGTCCCTACGGTAAAAGGTGTGTCCTTTTTAAATCAAGATGATATTTTATATCTTGAAGGGTATGAAGGTTACACTAAAATCCACACAGCTGGTTCCGAGTCGCTATTGAGTTCCTATAGTTTAGGGAAGTTTGAAAGTCAATTAATTTCTCAGTTTATTAGATGTCATAAATCATACATTGTAAACCTCTCTTGTATTAAGGAATTTGAAAATGAAGGCTTTTTAATTTTAACAAATAAAATGCGTATCCCTACTACTCGATTAGACAAAAAAACACTTCTTTCTCTGGTAACTCAATTAAATTTATAAGGCTAGTGCTGTGCTAGATTAAAAATAAGTGCGCTTGAGTTAAAACAAATTAATAAAACCTTTCTTCCTAAGAAGAAAGGTTTTATTAAAAAAGGTCTATTGGCAAATAACTTTCACCTCTGTTCTTCTATTAAGTTGATGCTCTTCCTCTGAACATTCAACACCGTCTGAGCATTTATTAAGCAGTTTAGACTCACCATACCCAATTCCTTTTATGTTTGCAGGGTTTACTCCTTGAGAAATTATGTAATTCACTGCAGCAGTAGCTCTTTTTTGAGAAAGAGTCTGGTTATATTTATTACTTGCTCTACAGTCAGTGTGAGAATACAATTCTATCTTTACATTTGGATTGTTTTTCATAAATGAAACAACTCTGTCTAGCTCAGTCTTTGCTTCATCACGGATAAACCATTTGTTTAAATCATAATAAATATGATTTAATTTAATTTTTTTACCACAAGGATCTTGTAAACCAAGTTCTAGCTCTACAAATAAAGTTTGACTTCTTTTAAGTCCAATCGTAGAAACTCTATTCGTGTTGGTGAGTAATCCATCTTTGTTACCCATTACTTGATATTCTGATTCTGGCAATAATTCAAAGTTAAATACCCCTGATTGGTTCGAAGTAGCTTGTTTTGTACCCTTATTTGTAATGTCATCTAGAGAAACTAAGACTTCATTAATGGGCTGTTTTGTATCTAAATTGATTGTTTTACCAATTAAAATAAAATTTAAGTCTTCATATAAAACAGTTTTTGTTATGATCGATTTTTCAAAATCAGACTCTTTGATGGACTCTATGGTTGTGCTTTTCCCATAAACCATTGCTTTAGTAGTGTAATCTCCCGCTTCTACACCTTCAAATTTCACCATTCCAAATGCATCAGACTTAGCGGTCATAATTACATCTCCATTTTTGTCAATTAAAGCAACATCTGCGTTTGGGATAATCACACCTGATGGACCATCTTTGACTTTTATATTAATAATTGTATTCTTTAATTTAACAGTATCTACCTTCACAATAATGATTGTATCAACTTCTTTGATAGGAGCTATTTTCTGCTTTCTTTTCTTAGGTTGCCTCACAAAAGAAGGAGTCCATTTCACACCGATTAACGCTCCAAATGATTGAATGCTTCCGTTTTTTGTAACAGACTCTTGTTCATGTCCAAAATACCCAGCAGTTTCATCAACCATTTGTCCATCAATTAATACGCCTTCTGCTATTGGACCATCAAATGGGGTGTCATTCGTTCCCACAAATTGGACTGTCCTATCGTAGTTGTAATAATAGTCGTCTCGATCAATAAGAGTAGTTTTGTAGTTGACAGTCGCATAAATCATCCAATTATCAGATAGGTTATAACCGAAACGAATTCCCGCAATTCCAAAAGGCTTAATGTCTGACCCTGATTCTTTTTCATGATAATAACCATCAATAATTGTAGTTTTATAGCTTGTACCAGTAAGCGTGTCTGTAATAACATAACTGTCGGATAAACTTGGGAGTTTATACATGGCTATCCCCCCTTTAATGTATGCTTCTAATTCAAATTTATTATTAAACAGAGGGGTTTTGTATGTTGGGCCAATAGCTATACTTTTTCCATTCCATACACCTGTAGTAGCCCCATTGTTTAGTTCTACTGTGTAACCTTGAGAATATCTAGAATCTTTTAAGCTAATCGTATTTTCTTTTCTGTCTAGGTTGTTTTGGTGAAATCTTAAATCAATTCCAAATCCCCATTTGTTTAAAAAATAATAATCCCATCCTGCTCCAATTTCAAACCCTGTTTTTGCATAACCATAATCACTTCCCCAACCAAAGGCAGGTATATTTGCTCCAACCTCAAGAAAGAACGAGCTTCTTGCGAAATTTTTTTCAATTTCTTTAATTGGGGTTTCTGTCTGTGAATATGCGTAAAAACAAAAGGTGACGAATAATAAAAGTGAAGATATTTTTCTCATGAATTTTGGGTTTTATGATTAATTAGTGGCACAATACTAAGGAGTAATTTCTTTAATATTAACCTGATTCGATAAATAATCCTTTTCAATCTCTCAAAGACCAACCTCGTCCGATGACGTAATACATTTGGTCTTTTAAACATCTTTAATATGTTTCAGCGTGATTCTTTCAGACAACTATACCGATATATTACTCCATTTGAAAAATATATATTGTAAATTTGCAGTAAATTATATTTTTCAGAGAATGAGTGATGCTATACAACATGAATGCGGAATTGCTTTAGTGCGATTGAAACAACCTCTTCAGTACTATTTCGATAAATATGGATCAGCTTTTTATGGCTTAAAAAAGATGCATCTCTTGATGGAGAAACAACACAATCGTGGTCAAGATGGTGCGGGTATTGCAAATATTAAATTTGACATGAATCCGGGAGAACGTTATATTTCTCGCCACCGTTCGATTAATGATAAACCTATTCACGATATTTTCGGAAAAATAAACAAGCGTTTTGGAGAAATTCAAGAAGAAAATCCAGCATTATTGAATGATGTGGAATACCTCAAAAGAAACGCAGGATTCACTGGGGAATTATTCTTAGGACATCTTCGTTATGGTACTTTTGGACGTAATTCTATCGAATCTTGCCACCCATTCTTGCGCCAAAATAACTGGATGACGAAGAATTTAGTGGTTGCAGGGAACTTTAACTTGACGAATGTTGATGAATTGTTTGATGTTTTATTACATGTTGGTCAGCACCCAAAAGAAAAATCAGATACTGTAACAGTAATGGAAAAAATTGGGCATTTTCTAGATATGGAGAATGAGAAATTATACAATGAATTGAAACCTCAAGGATATTCAAATACCGAAGTGTATGCGAAAATAGCCCAAAGATTAAATTTAGAGAAGATATTAAAACATGCTTCAGAAGACTGGGATGGAGGTTACGCAATGGCTGGGTTACTAGGCCATGGCGATGCTTTTGTTCTACGTGATCCAGCAGGAATTCGACCGGCATTTTACTTCGAAGATGATGAAATTGTTGTTGTAGCTTCTGAAAGACCGGTGATTCAAACTGCTTTTGATTTAAAAGCAGATCAAATTAAAGAATTGCAACCGGGACATGCTTTAATCATCAAAAAAGATGGGAAAACAACCGAAACATTAATCAATGAACCAACGAAAGAGTTGAAATGTTCTTTTGAGCGTATTTATTTCTCCCGTGGTTCTGATGTAGATATTTACAAAGAGCGTAAACAATTGGGGAGAAATATTGTTCCTCAAACGTTGAAAGCAATTGACTATGATTTGGATAATTCTGTTTTCTCTTTTATCCCGAATACTGCTGAAGTTTCTTTCTTTGGGTTAATCAAAGGATTAGAAGATCATTTGAATGAAGAAAAAATTAAACAAATTACTGTTTTAGGCGCAAATCCTGATCCTGAAAAAGTGCGTGAGATTTTAACGAAGCGGGCAAGAATTGAGAAAATTGCTGTAAAAGATGCGAAACTAAGAACCTTCATTACGCAAGATGATTCTCGTGATGATCTTGTTGCGCACGTTTATGACATTACTTACGGTAGCGTTGTTCCACATAAAGATAATTTGGTCATTATTGATGATAGTATTGTTCGTGGTACAACTCTTAAACAATCAATTTTAAGAATTTTAGATCGATTAGAACCTAAAAAAATAGTCGTTGTTTCTTCTGCTCCACAAATTCGATTCCCAGATTGCTATGGAATTGATATGGCAAAAATGGGAGATTTTATCGCTTTTGAAGCAGCAATTCAATTGCTGAAAGATAGAAGCATGACATATGTGATTGAGGATGTGTATCGAAAATGTATGGACCAAGTAAATCTTCCCAAAGAGCAAATCAAGAATTATGTGCAAGAGATTTATGCGCCGTTCACCGATGAAGAAGTTTCAGCTAAAATTAGTGAATTATTAACACCACCGACAATAAAAACACCTGTTGAAATTATTTATCAAACGGTAGAAAATCTTCACAAAGCAATACCAGGACATTTAGGTGATTGGTATTTTACAGGAAATTATCCAACACCAGGAGGAAATAAAGTGGTGAATAAGGCTTTCATCAACTGGAAGGAAGGAAATAATAAACGAGCTTACTAAATCTAAAGAATGAACAAACGTACGGCCGTCATATTTTATATACTGAGTGCCTATGTTGTTATGCAATTCATTTGGTGGGGATATCATTTGATTGAACTAACGGAGGAAGTCAGTAAAGAATCTATTCTTGTCGAACGTAGGGTGAGAATGATTATCGGAGAAGGTTCCGTTTTTCTCTTAATTTTACTCGTAGGAATTTGGCAAATTAGAAGATCGATCTTAAAGGATTTGAAACTTTCTGAACGACAGAATAATTTTTTGCTTTCTGTTACTCACGAATTAAAAACGCCTCTTGCTGCGAATAAATTATACTTACAAACACTACAGGAACGAGATTTAGGGAGAGAAAAATCATTGGAATTACAGCAAAAAGCAATTGATGAGAATAATCGATTGGACCGAATGATCAATAATATTCTGAATGCTTCTCGTATTGAGAATAATGCATTTCAATTGGAAAAAGAATCTTTTGATTTAAGTAAATTGGTGGAAATTGTCTTCTCTCGAGTTAATATTCTAACAAACAATCATTCTATATCATTGAATATCGAAAAAGACATTATTCTTTTTGCCGACAAGCTTTCTGTTGAAACTATTCTGTTGAATTTAATAGAGAATGCAATAAAATATTCTCCAGAACATACCGAAATTGAGGTATTTGCCTTCAAGAATGATGAGCAAATTGTTTTAGGTGTGAAAGATCAAGGAATTGGCATTTCCAACGAAGATAAGAAATCGATTTTTAAGAAATTCTACCGAATTGGAAAAGAAGAGGTTAGAACGCAAAAAGGAACAGGATTGGGGTTGTTTATTGTATCCGAGTTGGTTGGAATGAATGATGGTCATATAGAATGCCTTGACAATTCACCCAAAGGAACAAATTTTAAAATATCATTTAAAAATGACTAAAAATATTGGATTAATTATACTCGATGGATGGGGAGTAGGAGATCATTCAAAATCGGACGCAATTTACAACTCGAATACACCATTTATGGATTCTCTTCTAGCAGAATATCCAAATGCAACTTTAGGAACGAGTGGTGAAAATGTTGGACTACCCGACGGACAAATGGGAAACTCTGAAGTAGGTCACCTAAACATTGGTGCTGGGAGAATTGTTTACCAAGAATTGACACGTATCAATAAATCCATTAAAGATGGTGTTTTTTTTAAGAATGAAATTCTCGTTCAAGCATTTGAAAAAGCACAAGATGATGGAGTAGATCTTCATTTATTCGGGTTGGTCTCAAAAGGAGGTGTTCATAGTTCTCAAGAACATTTGTATGCACTTGCTGAAATGGCAAACAACTATAAAATTGAAAATGTTTTCATTCATGCGTTTACAGACGGTCGTGATTGTGACCCAAAAAGTGGTTTAGGTTTTATCGAAGAATTGGAAACTAAAATTGCTGGAACGAATGTGAAAATTGCTACGGTAATTGGTCGTTATTTCGCCATGGATAGAGATAATCGTTGGGAAAGAATCAAAAAAGCATACGATTTAATGGTGAATGGGATGGGAGAGAAATTCAAATCGGCTTCTGATGCTCTTAAAAAATCGTATGAGAATGATGTGACCGATGAGTTTATTGAACCTGCATTAATTGTGGAAAATGCAAAAATGAAAGATGGAGATGTGGCCATTTGTTTCAATTTTAGAACAGATCGTCCACGTGAAATTTCAATTGCATTGACACAAAAAGATTTCCATGAATTCAATATGCATAAATTAAATTTGTCCTATTATACAATGACAAGTTACGATGCAAGTTTTGAGAATCTCAGTGTTATTTTTGAGAAAGACAATTTAGTAAAAACGTTGGGAGAAGTTCTTGCTGAGAAAGGTAAAACACAAGTGAGAATTGCAGAAACGGAGAAATATCCTCATGTTACTTTTTTCTTCAATGGAGGTCGTGAAAATGAGTTTAAAAATGAACGAAGAATTCTCGTAAATTCTCCAAAAGTAGCTACCTATGACTTACAACCGGAAATGAGTGCACCAGAGGTTAGAGATCAGATTATTGCTGATATTCGCAAAAATCAACCGAATTTCATCTGTTTAAACTTTGCGAATGCAGACATGGTTGGACATACTGGAATATATTCTGCGATTCAAAAAGCCGTAGAAACAGTGGATAGCTGTTTGAAAGATGTGGTGACTGCAGGTCTAGAAAAAGGCTATGAATTTATTGTAATTGCCGATCATGGAAACGCCGATTTTGCGATTAATCCAGACGGAAGTCCAAATACGGCACATTCTTTAAATCCTGTTCCGGTAGTGTTAGTGAGCAATGATAAAAATACTACGATTCAAGATGGAATTCTAGCCGATGTTGCTCCAACAATTTTAAGTAGATTAGGGATTATACAACCGAAAGAGATGGTAGGGAGTTCACTTGTTAAATAACGTGTTTTTTGAGTTTTCAGAAAATAGTTATAACTTCCCAATTAATTAAATTAGAAGATGTACCATGAAAAGAGTATTGACCGTTATTTTGCCAATTCTATTTTTTTACATTCTTTCTTGCAAGAAGGATAAAATTCCTGCTCCAGTTATTAAAGAATATTTGCACATTGCCCATACAAGAACAGATGCTAATCCTGATTTAGACTCCCTTGTTGAACAACTGAACTATAAAAAGTATGATTTGCTTTTTCTCGGAGGAGACATAGCAAGTTTAACTTCAGAAGATGATGCTACGATGCAACATGTTGATGCTATTTTTGATGTAGGAAATGAGAATACACTTTGGTCGTTAGGGAATCATGATTATACAGATTTGGCACGTGTTCAAAACTTTACCAATCGACCGCCTTATTACGCTTACAATAAAAATGGAATTACTTTTATTGTACTTGATACACAAGATAGTTTGAGTAATGTTATTGGACAGCAAAAAATATTCTTCGATGGTGTAGTAGATACCATTCAATCTTCTTCACATTTGATTGTTTTGCATCATAAATTAATTTGGATGTATGGCGATAGTTACCTCGAATCTCTTGCGTCATCAACTTCAAACGTAGATATAGACACTTGTTCCTACTGCATCAATCCGAATAATTTTTATCAAGATATTTACCCAAAACTATTTGAAGTTAAACAAAGAGGTATAGATGTCTTGTGTATTGGAGGAGACATTGGTTTCTACGCAAAATCATTTTATCATGTTTCACCCGAAGGAATTTATTTTTTAGCATCAGGGATATCTTCGGGTTCTAATTCAAACAAAGCTTTGCTTTTCACACATGATGTAACGAATAGGAAGTTGATTTGGGAGTTTAAATTGCTTACAGAATTGTAGTTAAACTCTAAAATGGGAAACCAATCCCGATGGTTGAACCAGCAATGAAAATTTTGTTTTGGAACACCCATTTTTTACCATCAATTAGGAATGGTGCATAGACCAACAGACCGTAGTCATAGCGAAGAATAATAAACCCAAGGTCTAATCGAAGACCAACACCACTGGTAAGGAAACTGTCGGGAACAACTTTTCCCCACCGAATACCAGAGCCCGGTCGAAGAGGGTCTTCTTTCAGTAACCATACATTTCCAGCATCAGCCCATACCGCCCCCGAAAGGCGAAGTCCAATTTTGAAACGATATTCTAAGTTCATTTCAAATTTAACATCCCCCATTTGATTTATTGCATGAGGATTTAATTCAGGATACCTTCCTGGACCAAGTACTTTTGAAGAAAATGGCCTTAAACTATTTGAACCTCCTATAAAATACTGTCGAATATAGGGCAAAGTTTTATTATTTCCGTAAGGAATCCCAATACCACCAGATGCTTTAAAAGCAAGTGTTTGTATGGGGGTGAAATTCCAGAAATACCTAAAATCAGTGTACAACTGAACAAATTGAGCAAAACGAATTCCAAATATTTTTTTCTGTCCTGCGGCTTGATTAGTGAAAATACTATTGGCTAGATTAAGAATACTACCAGAACTCTCGATTTTTGTTTCGAAGTATAAACCTTTGGGCCAATTTCTATTTGTTCTTTTATCTATTTTATAAGAATAAATGAAAGATGCTATAAATTGATTTTTGAGACTTTGTTTCAGTGAAACATTTCCGGCTAAGATTGAGTCGTAACGTAAACTTGTGTTATAAATATTCGAAAATGTAATGTTTATGAAATCTAAATTGTGTTGATCAAACTTTCTGGTGCTCCAAGAAACACCATAAGCACCATTGATGCTATTTTGGGTATAGAAGTTCTTTCGTTGCAATAAATCAATGTTTGTTTTTATATGATACATGGGCATATGCTCTGTTGTTCTCCCCCACTTTATGAAAGAAGAAATTGCGGGCGCCCTATAAGTTGCTTGAATCGTTACTCCGTATTCTAGAGAAGCTCTTTTATTATATAAACCAATGGGGAAATAGTAGAAAAAATTCGTTTTGATATCGAGATTCTGTGCTTTTCCAAAAAGGTTGAGTTGTTTGAGTCGAAGCTCTGCTGAAGGACCAATATATCCAGCAGATTGAAAATCTCCATTAATGCTAAATCCTAAGCGAGTTGCTTTTGCTGGTGTTAAATTTATCTTTGCGACAATACGTAAAGAATCTGAAGGTAAAATACTGTATTTTATCTGTTGCTTTTGAAAAATACCTGCTTGTCCCAAGAAATTTGAGGTTTGCAGTGTTCTTTTTAACGAAAAATAATTTGTATCAATGGTCGTAATTCCATCCAAGAACCGCCCTTTTAAGTAGCCTCTTTTGTATTCAAACTTATCAATTTCATAAAGATTTTTTTGGACAGAATCAATGGTTATAAATATTTGATCTACCTTTACTTTTGACAATTCTGTTGGGGTTAGATGATTGTTTAACCGAAATCTTAAATCTATTTGCCGTTGACCAACACTCGTGTCAGCTTCAATGATTATATCATCTTCATATAAATAGTAATACCCTTTATTTTGTAGATGAAGCCAGATATTTTTTTTCTCGTCTTTTAGCGTGTATAAATTAAATTCATCTCCATTTTTAATTGAAAAATCCTCCATATACTTATCGATTTCTACTTTGATAGAATCGCTTTGCTGAGTAGAATCTTTTTCAAACCATACTTTTCTGTAGCTATAGCTCGGAGCAATTTCAACGTAATATTTTATGAAAACTTTTTTTCCTTTTCGTTTTAACTTTAGAGTATAGTCAGATTTCGTTCCGAAATGCCCATAATTCTCATAAGATTCTACAATCTTTTTCACTTTAAGATCAGGATTTATGTCTGAGAAGAGTGTTGGTTCTTCACCAAAGTTTTCTCTCATCCAATGTGAAAACCCTTTGTTTTTTTCATTGTAGAATAAGTTGTAAATCAAGAGTCTTTTTGGAATGAATCGGATAAAAGGAGTAGCAAACACACCGCCATTGGGAACGTCCCATACGGTTAGATAAGCATCAAGCAGCTTTTTATTACCGTTCTTAATTTTGAATTTATTTTTTCTGTCTTTACGAACCTTTAATTTGGAACCAATGTAAAGTTTTTCATTCTCCGCCAAATGTTTCGTCCCCGAGCATGAATTGAAAAGTACAGTCATTCCAATGATGAATATACTGAAAAGAAAAAATCTTGATAACGGCTTTCTAATCATTTTTATCTTTCTTTTTATTTCGTTTGAAAAGATTATCAAATTCAAAATTCACTTCTACCCCCACAGATGATTGGTCAACTCGGCCAATTAACGGACCTTGGTAGTTACTGGTGTGTGAAGTCATTAAATAAACATCAGGTTTTTTTCTCAATTGGTACGTGATTTTTGCATATCCTGAGAGTGGAGAATTGTTTTGACTATTATTGACATCCATACTTCCGCCTGCGGAAACCCTTAATTTATCTCTCATGAAATTACGCGACAAATCTACACCAATCTTATTATAATTCTCTTTCTTTGCGGTAGGATCATTCTTGTATTTTTCTACTCTAAAAGAAAGGTCCATATTTTTGAAATTACGCCTTGAAATTTCATTCAATTTATTTACAACCGATTCATATCCTGACTTTGTACTTTCAGAACCTTGATTCACCTTCCCATAAACTAACATGCTTACAGCATAATCTGAACGAGTGTTTTGGGTTAAAGTAGATAAGTAATTTTGAACTTCAGGGTTGTTCGATTTAATATTGAAATTCAAAACAATATCATTTACAGAGTGGTCATTAATTTCTACATCAACAGCAACAGGAACTCTTTCTCCATCTTTGGATAATTCAGAAGAAATTTCATTCGGAAAAACTCTAAAAATCTCTTCTCCTAGAAAAGTGATTTTTGGATTAAAAAGATTTCCACTCCAATTAACATTTGCTTTTTTAATGTTTAATTGAATGTCCGAAATTAATGGAACTTCATAATATACGTGCCCACCAATACTTTCTAATTTTCCAAAAGCATTTGGCGTCATTTGATTTCCTGTTTCTAAATTAATTTCACCAAAACAATTGAGACGAAAGTACTCATTGGCAGTTTTTGATAGAAGTACATAGATTTCAGTGTTCCCGATGTTTAAATCTACATCATAATCAATGTTGTATTTTTTTCTTTGAACTTCTATTTTCTCTTCTGTTTCTTCAAAAGTGATAAATGCTACGGTTTCAGATCGGTCTTCGAGTTTTACTTTGCTTTCGTATAAATACTCTATGCTATTTCCGTCCAAGGTATTAACATATCCAGAAACGGTTAACGCATCATTCTTCATGGTAAAGTTTAACCTACTATTTATATTGAATTCTCCTTTTATAGCGCCGTTGTTTTTATCGTTGTGCATGAGTGTAAAATGGTCGGTATATAATTCTGCATTTAACACTTCTGGATTGAAAATATCCCCAG
Source organism: Bacteroidota bacterium (assembly GCA_024280155.1). Classification (GTDB taxonomy): domain Bacteria; phylum Bacteroidota; class Bacteroidia; order Flavobacteriales_D; family Crocinitomicaceae; genus UBA4466. Next base: position 30,639 of record JAJRQQ010000109.1, on the reverse strand, counting down.
AACCATTGATGATAAGTGGTTTTTTGTTTTGATCAAGAATGGAAAAGTTGTTGAGCTCAACTTTGTTATGATCAACTGTAATTCTTTGCTTGTTGATACTGCTTTTAAAACCATAATTTGGGGAATTAAATTCTGTTGAGTCAAACTCTAAATACCCACCAATTAATAAACTATCTGTGTATTTTCCGTCAAAATTACCTGTTAGATATCCTTTTGCTTCAAGTAGTAATGAGTCAATACCAACCAGTTTTAAGATGGCTTTTAAATCAACTTTACTTATGTCTGCTTCAAAGCTTGGCTCGTTGTATAAATCAAAAGTGTGAACATCTAAGTAACCAATATCGTGCTTGTAGAGGACGTCGGCAAATTGTTGGTCATCAAAATAATCAATATTTAAAGTGACATTTCCTATGTCGATGGTGTCAATAACAATTTGATTTATGCTTCCTTTTCCATTTATAGCAGAGTTATTATATTCGTAATTTACAGAAAGATTTAGAGTCGATTGGATAGAATCAGAAGGAATATAATAATAAAGAATATCACCTAGATTTAAAGAATCGACATTGAAATCTATTTCTTTTTCTTTTATTGAAGTAGAGATAGATTGTACACCGGAAGTAAATGAAGGTTACCTAAGATTTGATAATCTTTTTTGTAGATATTGATTTCATCACTGTTTTTACTGTACCAATATGATTCCCCCATCTTTTGAGGACGAAGAGAATCAAAAATGATTTTGTATAAATCTTCATTGACTTGAAAAGCGGTGTTAATTCCAATAGAATCTTGAATTTTAGGTAAAAAAGCATCCGATTTAAACTCAAAAGCATTTATTTTTTCTTTGAAAGTAACGATACTTGAAATATCATTCAAATAAATGAAAGGGGTGCTTAACGTATCGATGTGAAATGAATTTACTTCCTTTAAATCATTAAAAATAAAAAGTCCATCTATTTGTTTCAAGAAAAAATCATCGTATTGAATAAATGGAATGTTTACATCTCCATGCAACTTTTCATTTGATGATTTCAGAGTAATATTTTTGATAATCGCCTCGGCATTTATACCGGCTAAATCCTTTACAAAAGAACTGTCCAAAGTCAAGGAGAAGTTTAATCCAAAGTCAGGAATTGAATCAATGGCTAAACTTTTGGATTGTGTCCAATCAATTAGGTCTTCATTGAATTCAAATAAAACCTTTACATTGGATGAGTCTTGAATTTTAATTGAATAATCATTGCGTTTATTGAAGAAGTTCAATTCTAAATTATCTGTGTACATTCGTTCTTCATTCTCGAAGAGAAGTGAATCTAAATTCATATTGAAAAGAATAACTTCGTCATCCATATAGAAAACTCCTTTAAAATCACTGTCAATTTTTCCTTCTTGAATGTCGAATTGTGCGAGATTTTTTGTGTTCACATGTGTGTAGCCTGAAAAATGAAGTGTATCCCAATCAAAAGGGTCATCATTTGTACTTAAAGAAAGATTCCAATCATCTTCGTTAGACTCCATTAGAATTGTAGAAATTTTATTCTTGTACTGAGCGGTGAGGTCTATTTTATCGTATTGGTAATCATTATTTTTTATAGAATCAATTTTCACATCTATCTTGATGTCGTGAATGTCTTCAAAAGTAAATTGTTGTATGTGAGTTGAGAGGTTAATCCCGTAAGCTTTCGCGGGATTAGATTTTTCATTAGTAAACATTGAACTTGCAACGAATGGTGAGCTAACTTGAATATTCGCATCCATTTTTTCCTCCAAGATATTGTTGATTGAAATGTTTAAGTGCGTTTTTAATTCATCAACGTCTAATTTCCCTTTTACTGTAAGTTGACTTTTATTTCCTTCTATATTTAATTTAGAATTAATATTTAAGTCAACCATACTTTCTGGAGCGTCCACATCGAAGTATTGTTTAAGGTCATTTTCTGTAATGTTGATTTCGGTTAAATTAAGATTTACATAACCTAAACCTGAAGGTTGAGCAATCATTCTATCAATTATAATTTGCGTTTTATTGGCCAATAAGCAATTGAATTTCTGAAGATTCAAGGTGTCTTTAAAATAATTCGCCTTCAACTGAAGGGAAATATCAGGTGCATCTGTCTTTATGAATTCTTCTGCTCCGAAATATTTAGCATAGCGAGGTGAAAAATGAGATTCAGCAAGGTCAATAGAGTAAGCGTATGAAGAATCAATATCTTCAATGGTAAATTCATTTAGATTAAAATCAACCCCAGGTAACCTTATGTTAAAATCTTGAATAGCTAGAGACTCATCTGTTTCTAGCAGAAAACGAGAATCTTTTATCTTCAAATCAAGTGTGTCTTGAATTGTTAAATACAGGTGTTGAATTTCTAAATCAATTCCTGGGATATTGTTCCAACCATTTACACGAAAATCAATATTTGTAACCTTTGTAACGGATTCTTCAGATGTTAGAATAAAATCAAGTGAGTCTGCATTAAATTCATCTGCATAAAAGTGAGGAACGTACGGAATGACAGCTATTTCAGTTTGTGAAGTATCCGTACTATCAGAAGTGAAGGGCTGAAGAAAAGCAATCGTTCCATTAGAATAATTGACTTGTTTTGCATAGATAGAATCGTTCCAAATGAAATCAGATGCAGTGACAATTGGAAAAGTCATGATAGAAAAATCCGTAGAATCAATGGTTCGTATAATTGTATTTTCAATTCTAACATCTTCGAAAGAAAGGTAGGGCATGAAGTCAAAATTGAACGGTTCTTCTTCTACATCTTCTTCTTCTACAAAGGTATATATGATGTATAAATCCTTTGCGAAGAAGTTTTTTCCTGTGAATTTTCCTGAAAAAAGATTTGCAAAAGATAAGTCAAGTTTTAAATCCTTTAGAATCAATTGAAATTCATCTATATCAATCGTAAATTGTTTCACCTCCAATGATAAAGGAAAAGAATAGCTCAACTCAGAATATTGAATTCCATTTTCTTTGAGCGTATTTTTAGTGTATTTGAATGCTAAAAAGAGAATAAGACCGAGAATAACAGAAACAATGAGAAATCGCTTCGCCAATCGCCTCCAGCTAAATTTCTTTTTTTTCTTTATCACTTTCTTGTCGTTCTTCATTTTGCGAAGCAAAGGTACAAAAAAACGACATTTAGATGGTTAGTATCAAAATGTGTAGTAAATAAAACTGAGCTGTATCCCTTTCTTTTTTAATAACGTTCCCTTTCTGAACAATGACATTCTCTTTCTGAATAATGAGATTACCATGACGTTGAGTCTCTTTTTGTTCCGTCAATAGCAACTCAATGAGTTCTTGTTTTGACGGATTATTCAACGATTATTCCATACATAAAGATACGAAAATGTGCAGTAAAACCGAAGCGTTGATAGTTATGTAATGATTAAAAAAATTCCGTTCAGTTAAACGGTATTATGCATACCTTCTGTAAAATAAATTTAAGCAAAAACGCTTTTTTCACATCCCTTTTCACTTTTGAATTGGGGTGTTTTTTTGTTCTAAACTATTCTAAAAAAGGTTCATACATCATTATAGCATGATTCTCAACTAACAGTTCTTCCGTCACATCATCGTTCTCTTTTGTGATTTTAAAGATTTGATTATGCCTTGAGTAGCCACCCCAAATTTGTTGATCCATTCTATGATTTCGTTCTTCTATGACGTATGTTGTTTTCAATTTATTTTCAGAGAATAATTCTCCATTTAGATGTGTTTCATCAATCCATAATGCAATTCGAAAGGATTGGTTGGTATTATTCACAACTTGTAAATCAATATAATTATACGCCAAAGTAGCACCAGCACCAAAAGGAACTTTTCGATTCACTCCTGGGAAGACGTCATAACCATGTCTATAACGCTCCGTAATTATTAGAGGAGAATGAGCGAAAACCCAAAAAAGTAAATTCCCCAATTGACAAAGCCCTCCGCCAGTTCCTATAGAAACTTGACCCTTTTTCAATACTAGCCCATCTAAATATCCTTTTTGTTTTGTTGGTCGACCAACCAGTTTCCAAATGGAGAAAACTTCCCCTGGTAGAATAACGACACCATTCAGATGCTTAATCGCTAATTCTAAATTTGTACGCTTATTTTCTTGTAATTGCATGTCAACACCTACAAGAGGTCGTAGAATCATTGATTTATGATGAAAAACACTGTGTTTCTCCTGAATATCATCAAAGAAAGTTCGCTTTGTTGAAAAAGTTGATTGACTAAACCACCCGTTAAACTTTCTTTTTAAAATAAAATATTCTTTGCCGACAATTTGACGAAGTCTAGTTCTATGAATTGGTTTTATAATTTTTCCCATATTTTTTCAAACAAAAAAAGGTCATCTTTCGATGACCTTGCACATTGATATTATCATCAATACTATAAAGCAGCTAAATCTTCATTTTCAACTTGATCGATTGATCCGTAAGCATCACAATGTCCTCCTTGAGAAGACCCACAAGATGCAAAAACTACTGATAATACTAATCCTAATAGTGCAAAGGTCAAAAATTTCTTCATATTTTTATTATTTAAAGTTCTAGTTTGTTGTTGTATAACGGCAAACATACAATAAATTACATACTTTTAAAAAAATAATTATTAACAATTCTGTTTGAATAGAATAAAATAAAGTAATTTCAACAACGTTTATGTCTATTATCGTACGGTTTTACTTCATATTAGCACTTTTAATAAGTCCATCTATTTATGGGCAAAAAAAATATGAAATAACTTTTTCGGCTACAGATGGACAGTTTTTTATTAAAAAACCAAAACAACATTTCAAAGACAGTACTTCTGCATTAAACTATGTCGCAGATGTTCAATACAAAGCTATCTCAAAAGGCTATATTCTTGCATCAATTGACTCCATTCAATATTCAAAAAATAACGCTAAAGTCTATTTCTTTACAGGTGATAAATTTGGTGAAATTAGCTTGAATCTAAAACAAGAAGACCTTTCTTTTCTGAGGAAGAATTCAAACATTTCAGAAAAATTGATTGCACACATCCCACTGACCCCTTTTTCCTATTCCAGCATTCTACAAAACATACAAAATACTTTTTTGGAAAATGGATATCCTTTTATTTCTGTTCAATTAGAAAACACACTGTTCAATGGAGGTAATATTGAAGCAGATTTAACGATAGACCGTGGACCTTATGTCAAATGGACGAAAATAAACATCAAAGGCGACAGTAGTATATCGGAGAAATACATTTCTAATGTTCTTAACATCAAAAAAGGAGAATTCTATAGAGAATCTGAACCTAAAAAAATCACCAATCGAATCAAACAAGTCCCTTTTCTAGAAGAAATAAAACCTTCCGAATTATTATTCACAAAAGAAGGGGCAGAATTGTTTATTTACTTAAAGTCACTTCCCATCAGTTCATTTAATGGAATCATTGGTTTTCAACCTGACCCTGTCACCGGGAGGTTAACCGTAACAGGTGAATTGGATCTAAAACTTCAAAATGTTTTAAAAAGAGGGGAACTACTCAACATTAAATGGCAAAGTATTCAAGCCCAAACCCAGTCTTTAGACGCTCACTTTAATTACCCTTTCTTATTCAACACTTCTTTTGGTATAGATGCCACATTTCAATTATACAAAAGGGATACGTCATTTCTCGAACTGAATTCATCCATTGGAATCGATTATTATTTAAAAAGGGGCTCCGTACTTAGTGTATTTTATCAAAATATTTCATCTAACGTATTATCTGGCGGATTAAATAATCCAACTTATTCTTCGTTGGGCAATTCTCGTTCCAATAATTACGGTATATCCTTCAAAAGTAAACAATTGGATTACATCCCCAATCCTTCTAAAGGCTATAATATCTCAATAAAAACTTCTGTCGGAAACAGAAAATCACAGATAAATGATACAACCCTAGAAATTAAATCACTCACATTTAGAGGGGGAATTATTTTTGAATATTATTATCCGTTAACAAAGAGACATGTTTTACGGTTCGCAAATAGTACAGAATATTATTCTGCGCCAAAGATTTTTCAAAATGAGTTGTATCGCTTTGGTGGATTGAACGATCAACGAGGGTTCAACGAGGACGAGCTGCTTTCCACAACAAAAAGCACCACTACCCTCGAATACCGATTTTTATTGGATAGAAATTCTCATGTGTTTGCATTCTTCGATCAAAGTTGGTATGAAAACAACACAACTAATTACAGCAATGATAGCCCCTTTGGGTTCGGAGTAGGGTTTTCTTTCAGTACAAAATTTGGCGTCTTCTCAATCTCTTATGCACTTGGAAAACAATTTTCAAATCCAATACAATTTAACAATAGTAAAATTCACTTTGGATATATTGTCTTTTTTTAAGACTCATTACCTTTGTCGTTGTCTTTGAAAATATCAATTGATTCTGTGGAGTCTGGCAAGTCTAAAACTTTTTTAGATTCTACAGAGGTAAAACTTTCAACGTTTTTCAATTTACGCTCCAATACACTAGTCCGAGTGGTTCTCAAGTTCTCAAGAGTTCCCGAAGCAGTAGACAATTGCTTATGCACTTTTTCTAACACACCTGAAAAAGTACCGAACTCATGTTTCACAGCTTTTAATATATCCCAAACCTCACTACTTCTTTTTTGAACAGCTAGGGTGCGGAACCCCATTTGTAAACTATTCAAAAGTGCTGAAAGTGTCGTTGGACCAGTTACGGTTATTTTATATTTTCGTTGTAAAATTTCGAATAATCCCGGGTGACGTAATACTTCGGCATATAAACTTTCCACAGGTAGAAACATAATACCGAAATCAGTCGTATGAGGTGGATCGATGTATTTTTCACTAATGGTTTTTGCAAAAAGCTCAATTTTTTTAATCAATACTTTTTGAGCACTCTCAATCCCTGCCTTATCTCCAACTTCAAAAGCATCTAACAAAGAGTGATAGTCTTCAATTGGGAATTTTGAATCGATTGGCATCCAAACTTCTTTGTCAGAATCCTTCCCTGGAAGTTTAATCGCAAAGTCCACATTGGATTGACTACCTTTCTTCGTTGCAACATTTTTAGCATATTGATCCGGTGTCATTATTTGCTCCAAGATATTCTCTAGTTGGTATTCCCCAAGAACTCCTCGCGTTTTCACATTGGTCAATACCCTTTTTAAATCACCTACACCTGTAGCAATATTCTGCATTTCACCCAATCCTTTGTGAACTTGCTCCAAACGATCACTCACTTGTTTAAATGATTCACCTAACCTTTTTTCCAATGTTGTTTGCAGTTTTTCATCTACCGTAACACGCATTTCGTTCAATTGCTTCGTGTTATCTTCTCGAATTGCTTTAAGGTTATTATCAATGGTTTTTTCAATGTTTTTAATATTTTCAGAAGCTAACTTACTAACTTCTTGTTGTTGCTTACTGAAAACACTAAAATTGTCTTTCAAGAGTCCATTGAGCTCATTAATGTTCTCCTTAAATTTATCCTCAAATGATTTTAGAGACTTTGCTAATTCTTCACGGGAAGATACTTGTGTAGAAAGCAACTCTTCTCGATTTCTTTGCAGTTGTTCCCCCGTTTCTTTACGACTCCTTTGCAAGTCATCTTTGATTGATTTTTCCGTTCTATCCAATGAATTTGTCAACTTAGAATGAATAGATTCTTCTATCTTTAAAAAATCATCTTTTAAATCAACATCTGTTTTCTTTAGGTAAACAATTATGATATTGACAAGAACGAGAACGATTAAAATAATCAATAAAATTGTTGTCATAAAATTGGTTTTTATTAAAAATACGAAATTGTATTCAGCATTGAGGCTAATTTGATGAAATTTTAGAAATAAAAATGAATTTTATGACTATTTTCGACTTTCTTTCATTGAAGATCTAATTTCTTTCATAAAATCAGATGCATACACAAAATCAAGAATCTCCTTATTCTCCGTTGTAATAATTTCTTTTCGGTCACCCTGCCACCAATTTCTTCCATTGTGAATGAAAAGGATTGTGTCACCAATTTCTATTACAGAATTCATGTCATGTGTTATCACAACAGTAGTAATATCGTATTCATACGTTATTTCTCGTATCAAATTATCAATCACAATAGCTGTTTGAGGATCAAGCCCTGAATTTGGTTCATCGCAGAACAAATATTTTGGATTCATTGAGATTGCCCGAGCAATTGCGATACGTTTCTGCATTCCACCAGAACATTCAGCAGGCAATAGGCTATTTGTCCCAACTAAATTAACACGGTCTAAACAAAAATTAACACGGTCTAACTTTTCTTGCTTCGTCATGTTTGTAAACATCGTCAACGGAAACATGATATTCTCCTCCACTGTCATGGAATCAAACAAAGCGGAGCCTTGAAAAAGCATACCGATTTCTTTCCGAATATCTTTTTTGTCATTTCGGTTCATTTCAGTGAAATTCCGACCATCGTAGATAATTCCACCGGTATCAGGCTCATGCAATCCAACAATACATTTTGTTAAAACAGACTTTCCCTGTCCCGATTGGCCAATAATTAAATTGACTTTCCCTTTTTGGAATTCTACATTAATGTCATGCAACACATGATTGTCCCCAAATGATTTATTGATGTTTTTAACTTCAATCATAACAGAATCAATTGAGTTAATATGAAGTTTGCAATTAAAATAGCCACACTACTCGAAACCACTGCTCGAGTTGCAGAAGCTCCAACATCTAACGCACCGCCTTTCGTGTAATAACCATAAAAAGAAGCGATAGAAACAATTAAAAACCCAAAGACCACTGTTTTAGTCAATGCGTAAACCACATTCGAGAACTCAAAATAATAGCGAATTCCATAAATGTATGTTTCTGTATCAGAAAGTCCTGAAAGAATGAGTGAAAGCCAACCTCCAACAAGACTTAATCCCATCGAAAAAATAATTAGAATTGGGAAAAACACGATTGCTGCTAAAACTTTAGGGAGAATCAAGTAAGATAAACTATTCACCCCCATTATTTCAAGGGCATCAATTTGTTCGGTTGTTTTCATCGTTCCAATTTCAGAAGCCACATTAGAGCCAACTTTCCCAGCGAGAATTAAAGATATAATTGTTGGGGAAAATTCTAGAATTGTACTCGAACGAGTAATAAAACCAATGGTATAAGCCGGTAAAAGTGGAGAATCCATATTGGAAGCTGTCTGCATTGCAATAACTGCTCCCATAAAAGTGGACATTAAAGCAACTATCGGAATAGAATTTATCCCTATTGTCTGAATTTCTTCAAACAATTTCCGGCGAAAAACTCCCCACTTCTCAGGTCGAGAGCACACCACCCAAAGCATTTGAATGTATTTACCGATATTTAAAATAATATTTTTCAACAGTCGTAAAGATAATTCTATTTTTTTTGCAAGCAATTTATTCACCGTAAATAAGTTAACAAATACGACTAAATAGTTAATTTTACCCTTATGAATCATCAAAAGTATCGCACTTTTTTTATGCGACATATTCCAAAAGAGTATGTTGATTATGTAGTACAACTATTTTTACACAACCCCGTTCGCTTCAGAATAGTTAGACCTCGCAAAACAAAACTAGGTGATTTTAGGTCTGGGTTAAATGGTGAAAAACCACAGATTACCATTAACAATAACTTAAACCCTTATTCTTTTCTTATCACAACTGTACATGAATTTGCACATTTAATCACACACAATAAATTTGGGAGAAGGATTGCTCCACATGGAAATGAATGGAAAAGTGAGTACGCGAAATTGATTTATCCAATCATTGAAATGAAGTGTCTCCCAGAGGATATTGAGCGCGTCTTATTGAATTCTTTAGTTAAGGTAAAAGCATCCTCCTGTTCTGATGTAGAATTACAACGTGTTCTTGTTAAATATGATATTCAAAACAACGGCCTACAACTCCTCGAAGAACTGGATAAAAACACTATTTTTACACTCAATAATAAACAGTACAAGAAAGGAAACCTAAGAAGAACACGTTTTCTTTGTCAAAGAATTGATTCCAAGAAAGAATATTTAATCCATGCACTTGCAAAAGTGAAAATCACCAAACATTAACAAGATATGAATAATAACTACTCCATCATTATGGCTGGCGGAATTGGAAGCCGATTTTGGCCACTTTCCACTCCCGAAAACCCGAAACAATTTTTAGACGTTTTAGGAATTGGAAAATCACTCATTCAAATGACTTATGAACGATTATTGCACGTTTCCCCAAACGAGAATATCTACGTTCTTACCAATGAGCAATACAAAGAAAAGGTACTCGAACAGTTACCTAATTTAACTCCTGAGCAAGTTCTGACTGAACCTGAAAGAAAAAATACTGCGCCATGCATTGCTTATGCTGCTGGAAAAATACAATCTATTAATCCAGATGCTAACCTCATCATTTCTCCTGCTGATCATTTAATTATTCAAGCGGAGAACTTCGCTCAAACAATTGAAACAGCGATTTCTTCTGCTGAAAGTGGGAGAATTGCAACCATTGGAATTGCACCAACTCGACCAGATACAGGTTATGGATATATCGAAGTTGATTCGAAAAATGAAAGTAATCCAAATGCAATTTTTGCCGTAGAACAATTTCGTGAAAAACCAGACTTAGAAACAGCAAAATCTTTTCTAAATGCAGGTAATTTCTTCTGGAATTCAGGAATTTTTATTTGGAAAGCAAGAACAATAATTGAAGCTTTGAAAGAATTTCAACCTAACTTACATGCATTGTTTACAAAAGATTTATCTTCTTATAACACTGAGAATGAACAAGCGTTTGTAAATCATGCGTTCCAGACCTGTGAAGATATTTCTGTTGATTTTGCCATTATGGAACATGCACAAAACATAGATGTTGTTGTAGCTGATTTTGATTGGTCTGATTTAGGAACTTGGGGAAGTTTAGATGACCATTTAACAAAAGATGATTCAAATAATGCAGTGATTGGAGACAAGGTCACAACTTTTAATTCATCAAATTGTATTATCAATATCCCTGATGGAAAAACAGCAATGATTGATGGGCTAGATGGCTACATTGTTATTCAATCGGATGATAAATTGATGATTCTCCGAAAAGAGAATGAACAGAAACTGAAAGAATTCTTGAAAGAATTGAAATAAGGTTCTGTCCTGTTCTGTCGAGACGCGATGCATCGCGTCTCGACAGAACAGGACAGAACAGGACAGAAATAAAAGACTCACTTACATTTTTCCTGCGCGTATTTGTTCAGCTTCCCAAGCGCGATATAAATCAAAATAACTTTTTGTTTCCATAATCACTACACCACCAAGTGTATCTCCATACTTTGCAGGCAATCCACCTGTGAAAATCATCATTCTACCAATAGAAGAACTCGGTACATTACCAATTGATGCAGTTTTGACTCCGTCCATTAAATATAGCATATCTCCTTTTCTTGCCCCACGAAAAACCAATTCGCCATCGTTGGTCATTCTAACATCCGTTGACATAGAGTTGATTAAAGATTTTATATTTGTTCTTAATGGCGATTGCATTATCTCAGTTGATGTTAAGCGAGTCACGGGTAAATCACCATCAATCAACTTTAGCTCATCAGAATTGTACCTTACATTAACTACAGCCATATTTAGTACATCCGAAACAAAATGAATATCACCTGTTCGGTAAATACCGTCCATCGGAACATTCACCATAATATTTTGCATGGTATCACCCAAATAACTCACATTCAAAATGTATTTCCCTGCAGGAATACCACTCAATCGAAAACTACCTCTATCGTCTGTTCGTGCATTGTATTGCTGCCCGCCACTTTGGATAAAAACATGCGCTCCAAACACGACCACATCAGTTTCCCCTTCGAGAACAGTTCCTTTTACTTCTCCTAGTGCTCCTTGACTAAAAGTTCCGAAAGATAGGATAAGCCCTATCATTAATGTCATTGTCTTTTTCATACTTGTAAATTTTAAATTCACTAGTAAGATGCAAAGACAATTAGATTTCCATAAAAAAAAATCAAGGATTACACTTTCATCTTCACGATTAAGTCGATCAAGCGATTAGAATATCCAGCTTCATTGTCGTACCAAGCAACAACCTTCACCATATTCCCCACGACACTTGTTAATTTTGCGTCAAATAAACAACTCAATGGATCTCCTATTATATCAGAAGAAACAATTGGATCTTCTGTATAACCGAGAACTCCTTTTAATTCTCCTTCTGCAGCGGATTTCATTGCGGAAGTAATCGTTTCTATAGAAGGTGGGTTTTTAACGATAAACGTCAAATCAGTCATTGAACCGTTAGGAACAGGAACTCGAATACCACAACCACCAACATGACCTTCCAATTCTGGGAATATTTTCGCCAATGCTTTTGCTGCACCAGTAGTTGTTGGTACTATTGATTCTGCAGCCGCACGAGCTCTTCTCAAATCAGAGTGTGGTGCATCATGCAAACGTTGATCTGAAGTATAACTGTGGATTGTACTAATAAAAATACTATCAATTTCACAAATTTCTTTCATTACTTTTACCACTGGAGCTGCGGAATTCGTCGTACACGAAGCATTTGAAATAATAAGATCCGAATCTTGCAGTAAATCATCATTCACTCCCAACACCACTGTTCGAGTAACTGTATCTTTTGCTGGCGCAGAAAGAACCACTTTTTTCGCTCCACCAACCAAATGTTTTGAAGCAGATTCTGTAGTTCTAAAAATTCCTGTTGCCTCTAATACAACTTCAACACCATATTCACTCCACTTAATATTTTCAGGATTTCTTTCTGAAATAAAAATAATTTCTTTCCCATTCTCAAAAACAATCTTGTTACCTTGAACGGTAAAGTTGTGTTTCAATTTTCGATGGACACTATCGTATTTAAAGAGATGAGCCAAAGTTTTAACATCTGCTAAATCATTCACAACAGCCACATCAACCTCTGGGTTGTCTAGACTCATTCTTGTAAAATATCTACCTATCCTTCCAAAACCATTTACTCCAATTACTTTCATTTTATCTTTTTTATCTGATTATCTTTAAATTCGACTATTAAGTTAATAAAGTTTTTTGTACAAAAAAAGGAGAACCCGAAGATTCCCCTTTTTAATTTAATTAAATCGTTTAAGTCACTAGTCAACGACCTGAATGAATCCATGTTTTTGAAGTTCTTCTCCACCTTCAGTCTTCGCATCAATCAAGTAGAAATATGTTCCTTCTCCTACAAAGTCCCCTTTTCTATCTCTACCATCCCAATGACAATTGGCTTGAGGGTCGTTACATTCATATATAACACTCCCCCATCGATTTGTAATCACAAGATTGAATTCTTTCAATCCATCTGCCTTAACATACCATGTCTGATTTTGCGAACCAGGAGCAAGTGAAATCACGTTTGGGGCAGCGATGTCACATAATTTATAATCAATTACAACAGTATCTCCACCAGAATGACAGATATTATTCAATAGAACAGTATATGTTCCAGCTTGAGTAATTGAAATTGTCTCAGTTGTTGTTCCATCATTCCACTCATAGGTTGTTGGGTAGTTATTTTCATTTGGTGCTGTTAAATTGAATGTAACCCCTTGACATAAAACAGTATCAGATAGATACGTCCATGGATACGGTGGAAAATCAATATCCGCAGTTAGCGTATCATTACATTCATTATCAATATAAGTTACGGTATAAATAACCCCATTATTGTTCGTTGTTGTTATCAATGGGTTATCAACTGTGTTACTTGGGTTGAAATGCACCGACGTATCAGATGCAAACCATGTCCCACCGTTGAAAGATTGTGTCCCACCAACTTGTAGTCCAAAATTACAAGCAACTGTATCTCCAAAAATCTGAGGTGACGGTTTTACAATAACTGTAAAAGTTGTATCAGAAGAACACAATCCAGTCAAATCAGTTGCATGTAAAGTGTAAGTTCCGTCTAATAAATAATTAGAAAAAATAGTATCTAACGATTGATCCGACAGCCCCCACGTAATGCTCCCCATTGATATAGAGTCACCTATCTCAATAAAAGTACTATTCGTTGATGCACAAAAATCTAAAGAACCTTGAATATTAAAATATGGATTTGCAGGGACCATAACAACAGAATCTAAATAAAACTTACACCCTCCATCAACTAATACAACAGAGAGGGTATCATTAAAATAATTATTCATTGTTAATGTTGGTGTAACATCACCTGTTTCCCATAAATACCCATCAAAAGGTCCATTTAATATCGAAAACGTAACTGGTGCGCACTGCATTGTATAATCTAACGATGGTGTAACAGGAAAAGCCAAAGCAGCGTCTGTAACTTCCACCCAGTATGACACGGTTGTCACTCCTGCTGGTGTAAAATCATCTGTAGCAGTAATTGTAATGTCATGTACACCTATTGCTTCCTGCGACCCGTCAATTCTTATTGTAATCTCACCTGATGCACCCGAAACATTCGAAATAATTTGAGTACTTGTCAGGGTAGGAGAACTATATGTTACAGTTGTTGTTTGACTATTTTCAGGAGAAAGAAAAGGAAAGGAAATATCAATTGAATCTCCTACGCTACAAACTTTAAAAGTGTCACAATATTGAGTATTCAAAGGAATCGGCTCAATATTACCATTACTTGTAGTACAAAAATCAAAATAAAATGACTTATCATCTAACCAACTTACACCATCATTAACACCATTAGGACCATCATAATCCACGCCTTCATGATCAAATCTTCCAATTTGAAAAAAATCAACATTATTCCCTCTATTTGCTCCTACTGTGGCAGGCGTGCCTCCAAAGCCATTTGTACCACCTGAAGCTGACCCTGTAGTCCATTGCATATCCGCATAATGAATCGCTACATTACCTCCAAAGATAATAGGGTCAACTCCATCAGAAATAATAATTTGAAAAGAACACTTTTTATCTGTCTGCCCATTAAAATAGCCTACATCTACCCAATTAAAAATAGCATAAGTAGGTGTTACCGTAGCATGAACAGTACCAGCACCCGTTAAATCTACATCTGCCCAAAAAGCTGCTATCATCTCATTACCTGTAGAAGGAAAAGCATTAGACGTAAAAGAGGAAATACCTCCATTAAAACTTATATTCCCATTGTTATTTACCCAAACTTGAGTTTGTGTACTTCCAAAAAAACAAAAATTAAAAGGCAAGGTCAATGGACTCGCAGTAACCCAACCGTCATCAAGGGATGTAACTGGCAACGAAGGTCCTGATGGGTCAGTGTATCCAGAACAACCAACTGCTTCCGGTTGAGAAATAAATCCTTGATAAATAATCAGACTATCACTTGTATTAAACTGACCTTCACTCAACAACACTTCATTACCGACCAACTGACCATCCAGTTTTAACTGAGCATATTCTTCACTTGTCACATAATTTATTGTTTGA
Organism: Bacteroidota bacterium; assembly: GCA_024280155.1. Lineage (GTDB taxonomy): Bacteria > Bacteroidota > Bacteroidia > Flavobacteriales_D > Crocinitomicaceae > UBA4466. Next base: position 15,215 of record JAJRQQ010000109.1, on the reverse strand, counting down.
GCATTGCCCAAAAAAGAAGTTAAAAAGAAAAAAGAAAACTTATTCTTACCATCATTGTATTTTTTTTATTGCATTCATCTTCTAAACGTCCATTGTTAACAAAAAGTTGCACAATGATGATAAAAGGTTTTAGTTCTTATCGGCAAAATTAATAAATAAACTTATTTTTACACTTTTAAATTCAGAACAAAACCAATAAACAATGGAAACAAAAGAGTTAGAAAGAATTGCATCTCAGGTTAGAAGAGATATTTTAAGAATGGTGTGTGAATGCAATTCAGGTCATCCTGGAGGGTCATTAGGTTGTGCAGACTTCTTAACCACTCTTTATTTTGACCAAATGAAAAACACTCCTTCTCCTTTCGATATGAATGCAAAGAATGAAGATGTATTTTATCTTTCTAACGGACATATTTCACCTGTTTTCTATAGTGTACTTGCAAGGTCGGGTTATTTTCCTGTTTCAGAATTAAGTACTTTTAGAAAACTAGGCACACGTTTACAAGGTCACCCTTCTACAGATAAAGGTTTACCTGGAATTCGAATGGCATCTGGCTCTCTAGGTCAAGGATTATCTTGCGCGATTGGAACAGCTGAAATTAAAAAATTAACAGGTGATGATTCTCTCGTTTATACACTTCACGGTGATGGTGAATTGCAAGAAGGTCAAATCTGGGAAGCAGCTTTATACGCTGCAGCAAATAATGTTGACAATTTAATTGCAACCATCGATTACAACGGAAGACAGATAGATGGAGATTTGGACGATGTAATTTCTTTAGGGAACCTCCCTCAAAAATGGCAAGCTTTTGGATGGGAAGTGCTCGAAATGGACGGACATAACATCGACGAAATCAAAGCAACTTTCGCAAAAGCGAAGGAATTGACAGGAAATGGTAAGCCAATCATGATCATAATGAAAACTGAAATGGGTCAAGGGGTTGATTACATGATGGGGACACACAAATGGCACGGAAGCACTCCGAACCCTGAACAATTAGTAGATGCTCTTGGTCAACTTGAAGAAACTTTAGGCGATTATTAATTGAAAAAATTATTTCTCATATCATTATTATTCTTTGCTTCATGTAGCTATGGACAAGATTCGTTAACACGTATTCTTTTTATTCTAGACGCTTCAAATAGTATGAATGCATCTTGGGGTAGTCAAACTCGAATTGAAGCGGCAAAAGAATTGTTAGCAAAAACGGTAGATGGATTAAAAGATGTGCCCAATTTAGAAATTGGTTTACGGGTTTACGGTCATCAATCACCAATTACAGCAACGTTCCAAGATTGTAACGATACGAAATTAGAGGTTCCATTCGCTCCTAATAATTTCTCGCAAGTCAAAACAAGAATTAAATCGATTTACGCGAAAGGTACAACACCTATTGCTCGTTCTTTAGAAGCTGCAGCTGGAGATTTCCCAGATCAAACTTCTCGCAACATAATTATCCTTATCACTGACGGTTTAGAAGCTTGCGATAACGACCCTTGTGTGATTGCTAAAAAACTGCACGACAAAGGAGTAAGAGTAACTCCTTTTGTGATTGGACTTGGGATGGACTTGTCTTATCTTGAAAAATTCAAATGTATTGGTAGTTATTCCGATGCTGAAACGAAAGATGCATTCGCAAAAGTATTACACAATGTCGTTAACAAAGCTCTGCTGAACACTACTGTACAAATCAACCTGAACAACATCAATCATCAACCTTTAGAAACGGATGTCACCATGTTCTTGTACAAAGAAAATACAAATGAGTTAATGTACACTTTTACTCACACCATAAATAAACATGGTAATCCTGACACTTTAATCATCGACCCAAAAAACACTTATGACTTAGTTGTAAATACAACGCCAAGAGTTTATAAAAAAGGAATTATTCTTCAACGAAACAAGCACAATACAATCGAAGTTGACTGTCCCCAAGGATACATTAAAGCTCGTTTTCTAAACGCGAGTAAACCTTATCAAATTGATATGCGTATCATACAAAGTGGTGAACACAGGACTCTAAACACACAGAAAATTAATAAATCCGATAAATATTTGATTGGAACATACGATGTGGAAATTCTCACATTACCGAGAATATACATCACACTTAATGTAAACCAAAGTTCGACTAGCTACATCGACATCAAAGCGCCTGGATTTTTAAAATACAAAGTAAGCAATTCAATTGTTGGACAGATTTTTACTAAAAACAGCGACGGAACTTGGGACTGGGTATGTAATTTAAAAGACAAGTCACTTTACGATACTTGGCAACTTCAACCCGGATTATACAAAGTAATTTACAGACAGAAAAAATTAAAATCTTCATCTTATACTATGGAGAAAGAATTTCGAATAAACTCAAACACAACGACATCATTAAGATTATGAAAGCATCAGAAATCGAAGTATTAGGAAAAAAAGACACAAGATCAGGATTTGGAGAAGGTCTTTTGGAAGTAGGTAAACAAAACAGTGACGTAGTTGCTCTTTGTGCTGACCTTACTGGTTCATTAAAAATGAATGCATTCGAGAATGAATTCCCAGAACGTTTCTTCCAAGTGGGTATTTCTGAAGCAAACATGATTGGAATGGCTGCAGGAATGACAATAGGCGCGAAGATTCCTTACACTGGAACATTTGCAAATTTCTCAACTGCTCGTGTGTATGATCAAATTCGTCAATCGGTAGCGTATTCTAAAAAGAATGTGAAAATTTGTGCTTCTCATGCTGGATTAACACTTGGAGAGGATGGTGCAACTCACCAAACCTTAGAAGATATTGGAATGATGAAAATGTTACCCAATATGACGGTTATCGTTCCTGCGGATTTTAATCAAACAAAACAAGCAACGATTGCTATTGCAGAACTTGACGGCCCTGTTTATTTACGTTTCGGTCGTCCATCTGTTCCAATTTTTGTAAAAGAGGATGCGAAATTTGAAATTGGTAAAGCAGATGTTATTGTTGAAGGAACAGACGTTACGATTATTGCATGCGGTCATTTGGTTTGGAAATCGATTGAAGCAGCACAAGAATTAGAAAAGCAAGGGATTTCTGCGGAAGTAATCAATATGCACACGATTAAGCCTTTGGATGAAAAAGCAATCCTAGATTCTGTTGCTAAAACTGGTTGCGTGGTCACTGCAGAAGAACACATGTACAATGGTGGATTAGGTGAATCAGTTGCGAGAGTTTTAGCCATTCACAATCCAACACCACAAGAATTTGTTGCAGTAAACGATACTTTTGGAGAAAGTGGAACACCTGATCAATTGTTAGAAAAATATCACATCGATACACCTGATGTTATTGCAGCAGCATTGAAAGTGATGACACGAAAATAATCACCACATAAAAGATGAGTTCTACAAAAGAATTTTTAACTTTTCAAGGACAAACCAATCCTACTCCTTTTTTAATTGATGTTAAAAATGCGAGAGGGATTTTTATTTATGATAAATCGGGAAAATCCTACATGGATATGATTGCTGGTGTTGCTGTAAACAATATCGGCCACAATCACCCCAAAGTTGTATCGGCTTTAAAAAATCAGATTGACAAACACCTACACGTAATGGTGTATGGAGAATATATCCAGGATGCTCCACTTGTATTTAGTAAGCGATTAACTTCACTTCTTCCCGATTCTTTGAATCAAGTTTACCCTGTTAATTCCGGTACAGAAGCCAATGAAGCTGCGTTAAAATTAGCAAAGCGAGTAACAGGCAGAACAGAAATGGTATCTTTCAGAGGTTCTTATCACGGTTCTACACATGGTTCAATGAGTGTTTCTGGAAACGAAACAAAAAAAGAAGCATTTCGCCCTTTATTGCCTGATATTCGCTTTCTATCCTTCAATTCTATTGAAGATTTGATACAAATCACCGAAAAAACAGCGGGTGTTATCATCGAAACCGTTCAAGGTGATGCTGGTGTTCGTGTTCCATCGCAAGAATTTATGACAGCTTTGAGAAAACGTTGTTCGGAAGTTGGAGCATTGCTTATTTTTGATGAAATTCAATGTGGAATCGGACGAACAGGAAAATTATTTGCCTTCGAACATTTCAATGTTGTTCCTGATGTGTTAACACTCGGAAAAGCGTTGGGCGGAGGAATGCCAATTGGAGCTCTCGTCTCTTCAAAAGAAAAACTAAATCAATTCACTTTTAGCCCAATGTTGGGACACATTACAACCTTCGGAGGACACCCTGTGGTTGCAGCTGCGGCAAATGCATGCCTTGAAGTGATGGAGGAAGAAATTGATTATGACGAAGTTGAACGATTGGGGAAATTGCTCGAAGACCTCATTGGAGCATCCGATGAAATCACTGAAATTCGACGCATAGGAATGATGTTCGCCTTTGATATGGAGTCTTTTGAGCGTGTAGAAAAAGTAGTGAGTAGATGTCTTGAAAAAGGACTGATTTCTTTTTGGTTTTTATCACACCCTTATAGTTTTAGACTTTCTCCTCCTTTAAACATATCAGAAGAAGAGATAAGAATGGCTGGGAAAATCATTTTGGAAGCGATAAAGGAAACGAAATAAAATCACATTACTAGAAATAATTTAAACGACTGTTTCAGATAAATTGTTTGAATTAACAACTCCATCTGGGCATCCAATCACTGTTTTTGAAGTATGATCAATTTCTCGACTTCGCTAAAAATATTTATGTACGCCAAACCTTGCGATATACGAAAGGGGGTTAATGGACTTTGTGCAAAAAAAAAGAGAAATTGCTGGTTTTTCTGCAGAGGAAAAGAAGAAGGTGCTCCCAAAAAGTTTGATGGGCAAAGTATTTACCTATTATGGGACAGTTTACATAATTTTCTCTACAACGGTGATTTACAAAAATCAATAACTTAATCGAAAACAGCATTCTCCCAAATTCGCTTGGAAGAAAGAATTATCTTTTTGCTGGTTCTCATCCCAGTGCACAAAGAACTGCAATGTTTTATACGTTCATGGGAACTTGTAAAATGAATGGTGTTGACTCACTAAAATGGATGACGTTTGTTCTAGATAATGTTGCTCGGTCGGATACTAAAATTCTGTATAATTAATATAAGAAATTGTGGTAAGGATACCTTTCTTGGAAAATGATCTTCACCTCTTTATAAAGAGCACTTTTAAATTCTTCGATATTATCTTTATTCGTTGCCGAAATAAAAACACACTCTGTCCCATCTAATTTTGCCATCCATGTTTTCTTTAAATCTTCCAAAGAATAATTTTCAGGCTCCATTGGAGTTAGATCGTCAGCATCTTTTTGAATGTACTTATAAGCATCAATTTTATTGAACACGACCATTGTAGGTTTGTCTGTTTTATCAATTTCTGCTAAAGTTTCACATACAACATTGTAGTGATCTTCAAAATTTGGATGAGAGATATCTAAAATATGAACCAACATATCTGCTTCACGAACTTCGTCCAGCGTAGACTTAAATGAATCCACTAATTGATGTGGAAGTTTACGAATAAACCCAACAGTATCAGCCAATAAAAAAGGAAGATTCTCAATCACCACTTTACGAACAGTTGTATCGAGCGTTGCGAATAATTTATTCTCCGCAAAAACTTTTGATTTACTCAACATGTTCATCACGGTACTTTTTCCAACATTGGTGTAACCGACAAGAGCTACACGAACTAATTGACCTCGATTTCCTCGTTGAACAGCTTTTTGTTTATCGATTGCTTTTAATTTCTTTTTAAGAAGAGCGATTTTATCTTGAACCAATCTTCGATCGACTTCAATTTGAGTTTCACCTGCACCACTTCGCATACCAATTCCACCCTTTTCACGATCGAGATGAGTCCATAAACGCGTTAATCGAGGCAAGAAATACTGTAATTGCGCTAATTCAACTTGTGTTTTTGCATTGGAAGTTCTCGCTCTACTTGCGAAAATATCAAGAATTAGAATATTTCTATCCAACACTTTAATCTCCAATATTCGCTCAATATTTCTCAGCTGAGAAGGTGATAATTCGTCATCAAATATCGCTGTTTCAATGTCATTTGCATTGATATACATCCTTATCTCATCCAATTTACCAGAACCGACAAAAGTTTTGGAATTAATCATTGGTAATTTCTGAAAGAATCTCTTTTTCGTAATAGCCCCTGCTGTCTCTGCAAGAAACTCTAACTCATCGATATATTCAATCGCTTGTTCTTCGGTTATGGATTGAGTAATGACTCCAACAAGAATACATTTCTCCTCCACTTCATCCACTGTGCTGTGTCCTTGGCTCATTTATTCAAGATTACATCCATCCAGCACCTAATTCACGGAAAGGCCATGGAATAGTCGCTAAAATAATGATTAATGCAAATAAGTATGTTTTCATAATCTTTCTGTGCTTGTCTCTTGTTCCAACTAATTTCTTCTCTGCTTTACTTCGACCTATAGTTACTAAAATAATAGCAACGAGCATTCCAAAAATATGCTCAACCACAAAGAATCGCAACATTGTATCCCCCATCATTCCTGAAACAAACTTCACTTTATCTGAAGTGAAATATAGCCCAAAACCGATGAGAAGTTGAATGTGGAGAAAAATCATCGTAAAAAGATTAATCATTTTATCTTTCTTCAAATATTTTCCTGAATTTTGAGATTTTGCTGCATTAACTATTGCAACAATTAAAAGTATTAAAACAACCCATCTTAAACCAGAATGAGCATGAACAATTCCATTATACATATTTTTTTCTTGCAAATGTAAGAAAATGTGCGACTAGTTGCGTTAGAATTATTACAAGTCCTTACAATTTTATACTTTCACGTTTTAAAATAATACTTATTATGCGGTTATTCTTATTTCTCTTCTCCATTTTGTCTTTTAGTTCTATCTATTCACAAAGTCAACCTGAAAATGGAGCCAAAGATTCAAAACCCTCTTTTTACGCTTTAGAGCATGCAACCATTTTTATTTCTCCAGAAAAAAAGATGACTAATGCAACATTAATTATTAAAAATGATAAAATTGTTGAAGTAGGAAAGAACATTAAAATTCCACAGGGTGCTGTTGTTATTAATTGCAAAGGAAAAACTATTTTACCTGCATTTATTGAATTGAATTCATCCATTGGGTTACCAGACTTAACTAAAAAACCTTGGTCATCAAGACCCCAATATGAAAGCACAAAGGAAGGAGCGTATTATTGGAACGAGGCCATTCATCCAGAAATTAAAGCGGATGCTCTTTACAAAAACAACGCGAAAAAAAATACTGAATTAATTAAAATGGGATTTGGTTTTGCTTTAACCCATCAAAATGACGGTATTACACAAGGAGAAGCTTCGTTTATTGCATTGAATAATGAAAAATCAATCATTCTTCCTTCGACGATTTCTAGCTTTTATTCTTTTAGAAAGGGAATTTCAAGACAAGCATATCCTTCTTCTCAAATGGGAGCAATTGCTTTACTTCGTCAAACTTTCTATGATGCAGAATGGTATAAAGAGAATAAAGAAATCACAAATATCTCTCTCGATAATTTACTAGAACAAATGAATGGTTCTCTATTCTTCCATTCGTATGATAAATTGGAAATTCTTCGAGCTGAAAAAATCGCACAGGAATTTAAACTAAAATACAACTACATTGGGTCGGGTAATGAATATGGTATTTTAAATGACCTAAAAAATATTTCATCAACGATTATTCTGCCCATTAATTTCCCCAAAGCATTCGATGTCAAAAACCCATACGTAGCACGACAAATTCCGTTAAAAGAATTAAAAAATTGGGAAATGGCTCCTAAAAACCCAATGATTCTTAGCCGAGCTGGGATTGATATTTGCATTTCTTCAATGAACCACAAAAAAGCAAATGATTTTTGGAAACACCTTCGATTAGCAATTGAAAATGGACTTTCTGAAGAAGATGCATTGAAAGCTTTAACTGTACAACCTTCTATTCTTACAGGAACCGATCATTTAGTTGGAACTTTGGAAAAAGGAAAAATAGCGAGTTTTATTATTTATGACAACAATCCTTTTCAAGAGAATGCTACGATTTTAGAATCATGGATGTTAGGGGAAAGGAATAAAATAAAAGAAACTGTTAACCATAACTTGATTGGAAAATACAACCTCATTGTTGCTGATAAAAAATTTCCATTTGAAATAAAGGGTGATTCTAAAAAATACAAAGGAACAATTCAATATAAAGTTCTTGATAAAGACAATATAGAAAAAGACACATCGGTTGATTTAACCATTCTTTCTTCAGGATATGATGTTACTTTGCACTTTAATGTTTTCGATGAAGATTGGAAAGGAAGTGTAAACCTTCAAGGAAAAACCAATGATAAATACGGTATTTTTGAAGGAGAAGGTTTGATTCCGACGGGAGAATGGGTGAAATGGTCCGCAATTAAAACCAAAAAAACCAATCCAAAAACGAAAAAAGAAACATCCATTGAAAAAGACACAACTTATCAACTTTGGTTTCCAAATACAGCGTACGGATTTGATTCTATACCAGAACAGAAACCAATCGTGATAAAAAATGCAACTCTCTGGACAAATGAGGAAGAAGGGATTATTGAAAATGCAACCATCGTTATCCATAATGGGGAAATCGCTCACGTTGGAACAAAAAATTACAAAACGCCTTCCGGAGCAATTGTGATTGATGCAAAAGGAAAACATGTAACCAGCGGAATTATCGACGAGCATTCTCACATTGCGATTTCTCGTGGAGTAAATGAAAGCGGTCAAGCGATTTCTGCAGAAGTGAGAATAGGAGATGTTTTAAATCCTGAGGATATTAATATATACAGACAATTGTCAGGTGGTGTTACTGCTTCACAATTATTGCACGGTTCTGCTAATCCAATTGGAGGGCAATCGGCATTTATTAAACTTCGCTGGGGTGCAAGCGCGGAAGAATTAAAAATTAAAGAAGCAGACGCATTCATCAAATTTGCTTTGGGTGAGAATGTGAAACAATCCAATTGGGGAAGTTACAACAACATTCGTTTTCCACAAACGAGAATGGGGGTTGAACAACTTTATTTCGATGCCTTTCTGCGTGCACAGAATTATCAATTGCTTTGGAAAGAACACCATAAATCTGGTAAAAATAAACCTCGTGTTGATTTAGAACTCGAAACCTTAAGTGAGATTTTACAAAGTAACCGATTCATCACTTGTCACTCTTACATTCAGTCTGAAATTAATATGCTCATGCATGTTGCTGATACTTTTGGATTTACGATAAACACATTCACGCATATTTTAGAAGGTTATAAAGTAGCCGATTTGATGGTGAAACACGGTGTTGGCGGTTCAACATTCTCCGATTGGTGGGCGTATAAATATGAAGTAAACGACGCAATCCCATACAATGCAGCATTAATGGCTTCTCAAGGAATTGTGGTTGCGATTAACTCCGATGATGCTGAAATGGGACGTAGGTTGAATCAAGAAGCGGCTAAAGGAGTAAAATACGGTGGAATGTCTGAAATTGATGCTGGGAAAATGGTTACATTAAATCCTGCAAAATTACTTCACGTCGATGACAGAATGGGGAGTTTAAAAGTTGGGAAAGACGCAGATGTGGTAATTTGGTCAGACAATCCTCTTTCTATTCGTGCTATTGTTGAATATACGATAGTTGATGGAAAAATTCTTTACAGTCAAGAAACGGACGAGGAATTGAGAAAACGTAATCAAGCAGAAAAAGCCCGAATTATTTCACTCATGCTTATGGATGATAGTGATGATAAACGCATTTTTATTCCAAAGAAAGAAGGTCATTTTCATTGCAACACGATAGGAGAAGAAGCATCAACCGAAGAAAATAAACATTAAGATGAAAGCAATAATAATTACAGTTCTGCTCTTGACAACGTTATTCGCAACGTGTCAAGAATACCATAAAATATTAATTGTCAATGGATATTTACATGTTGGCAATGGTCAAACCATCGAAAAATCATTGATTGGAATTGAAGATGGCATCATCACAATGGTGAAAAACAATCTAACGACTTCATACTCGCCAGAAGAATGGGATACCATCATTGATGTGAAAGGACAGCACATTTATCCGGGGTTTGTTGCCCCAAATTCCACTCTTGGAATAACGGAGATAGATGCTGTTCGTGCAACACGAGATTTTGATGAAGTTGGCGCATTTAATCCTCATGTTCGTTCTCAAATTGCCTTTAATGTTGAATCGAAAGTGATTAGTACTGTTCGAACAAATGGTGTATTGATTTCTCAAGCAACACCGAGAGGAGGAATTATTTCTGGTTCTTCTGCTGTAATGAAATTAGACGGTTGGAATTGGGAAGATGCAACAATTTCTGCAAGTGATGGCATTCATTTGAATTGGCCAAATAGCATCGCATATTGGAAATCACCCAAAGAAGGGAATGAACATTATCTAAAACAGAAAGATGAAATTTATGCATTCTTTGAAATGGCAAAATCCTATTCTCTTGCTTCTAAAAAAGCAGAAAAAGACATTCGACTAGAAGCAATGAAAGATTGTTTTTCTGGCAATAAACGCGTTTATATTCACGCTAATGAGATTCAACAATTGGTAGACATTATTGAGTTTTCAAAACATTTCAATCTATCATTTCCTGTCATTGTTGGAGGTTATGATGCTCATTTAATTCCTGAACAACTCATTCATGCTAAAATTCCTGTCATGTTGGTTCGCACACATAGTTTGCCACAAAAAGAAGAAGATGATGTTGATTTACCCTACAAACTACCTTATTTATTGCAAAAAGCAGGAGTACAATTCTGTTTACAGAATGAAGGTGATATGGAAGCAATGAATGCACGGAATATTCCATTCTTAGCCGGCACAGCAATGGCTTATGGTTTGACAATGGAACAAGCGATTCGTTCTGTAACACTTTCGAGCTGTGAGATTATGGGAATAAACACATTATACGGTAGCATTGAAAAGGGAAAGTCAGCCACTCTATTTATTTCCTCAGGTGATGCACTGGATATGCGAGGAAATCAGTTAACTCTAGCGCTAATCGATGGACTTTTTATGAATTTAGAAAATTCTCAAAGTCTGCTATACAAGAAATATAAAGCGAAATATGAGAAAGGGAAATAATTATTTTACTCTTTTACCCATTTCACAACCTCCATTCTTCCTTTATATTCAAAACGTAAAAAGTAAACACCTTTTTCAACATTTTTTACATCAATTTGAGAACTTTGTACTGAAATGTCTTTTATAATTTTACCTGAAAAATCAACAATTGATATTCCATCAACATTAAAACCACCCTCATTAACTAGCGTAAGATAATCAGATGTTGGATTCGGATAAACAGAGAAATTAGAAGAAACTATTTCACCAACTCCTAACCACTGTGGCCAATTGTTCAATTTTAACACGTATAAGTCTCTAGTGTCTGAAACCCAGAGATTGTCTTGATTATCTAACTCAATTGTACATCTAGAATTTGTCAAAATTGGAGAATTAGAAGCGTCATAAATCCGAGACCATGTATTTGTTGATCTATCAAGATAAGCTACGTGAGTCACATCCGACCAATAGTTCAAATCTGGTGCAAAAACTGCCCAAATATTATCTTGGCTATCAAATTCAAATTCTAAAATACACGAACCTGGCATATTAATCGTGTTATTCGGTGTAATTGTATCGATAAAAACACCATTATACGCAATAGAAAAACCTTTATCACTTGAAATAAACAAACTATCACTATTTCTTGCAAATTTAAAATCAGAATGAGTCCAACTTAATAAACAAGGAATTGTATCGGGAGAATGAAAAAGTGGACCATTGGTTTCTGAATAAAGAACCATAAAACCACTTGAAAAACTTGAATTTGTACCCCAAACCTCACCTTTTTTCGAAACCGTTCTACTAAAACCTGTTACAGATGAAGCTGATTGGGAAGATTCCGTCCATTTTAAAAAAGATCCATTCACACGGGAAATAAATGCAGTATCATTATCTATTGTAACATGATTTACATCTGTCGAAACAATTACTTGCTGCCAAGCAACCCCGTCATAAGCATACATTCCTTTAAAATAATTAATTGCCAACACTTTAGATGATGTAAATTCAAAATCATTAAAATCCCCCATTCCAACACTAGGAAATGCACTTACATTTTGCTGATTAAACAAAGAAAAAACACCATTTGAATCTATTCTACAAATACCAAAAGGTGAGGCAGAACGAGATAACCATATTGAATTATCATAAGGGTTAATCTTAAATTTTTTATTCCAAGAGGTATATCCGCCTAACTGCCCATTTGAAACATAGTCTGCCCCATCAATCGTTTGCCATTCTTGTGAAAAAACAAGAGAGCTGCAAAATAAAAAAACTACTGTAAAATATAGTTTTGTCATAACTTTATCCATTTTTTTGTGAGATTAATATTATTTGTTCCATAAATTGCAAAGTAAATACCTTGTTTTAAATGTGATACATTGAAAACATACTTAGACCTATCAGAATTAACATTTATTTCTTGAACTATACTTCCATTCAAATCACATAACCTTAACGTTCCTTTAGAAAGTAGTTCTTCGGGAATTACCACATTAATTTCGTTACTAGATGGGTTCGGAAATAATAAAAAATCTTCTTCATATTCCAGATCCCCTAAACTCGCTAAGCTATCAATGAAAACATTAGAGGAATCACAAGGGAAATCGTACAAACTCGTTAAAGTTGAATCTTCTATGTAAATAGAAAATGCCATTTTTGGGGTTGTTTGAGTAGGGTTTACTGGATACCAATAATCTACCGGCGTAATTGGATAACCAACTCCACAACATAAATTTGTATCATAATATCTCCCTATAAAGTGATAATAATACCCTTCAAGTCGTATAAAGGAGTTATTATAAACAGTGTCAATTACAGCCATAGGTTCAACTTCTAACTCATCCGTTGTAAAAACAGGAACAGGTGCAGGGCTACCAACCATCAAAGTTGTCGTGTCTTCAAATTTTGCCAAAGAATTGGTTTGAGAATGTCTAACCCAAGTATCCAATACAGTTGTAGTAGGTAAGATGTATTGACTAAAATCATAATACACTTCATACTTGTATCTTTCAACTAAATAATCCAAATTAAGTTCCATCGGAAAAGAAGAAGCCAATGGTCCACCAGACATATCATTGAGCGGTGTATATATTCTTAAAGTAATTGTATCCTTTTCAATCTGCTGAGAGTAGACAGGGTCATTATTTGGATGAACGATTTGCAATCTAGGGTAGTCAATCATTTTAAGTGCCTCATGCGCATTTAATCTCCCCCAGCCAGAAGAATCATTTGGTATATTGGGGCTCAAATGAGTTGCAGAATGTTCGATGATATACTCAACATCAGCAGGATCTAGGTTTCGATTATTATAACAAGGTTTATTATAATAACTTAAAAGCAATGAAGCGACACCTGTTACATGTGGTGCACTAGCAGATGTACCATTGAAACGTGTATAAAACCCATCGCTTACAATCGTATCTTGTGAAAATGAAGTTTGTGTTGATACTACTAGAGCCTTAACTCCTGGTGCTAAAATATCAATATTATTTCCTATAGGTGACCAATAATTCTCAGTAATATCAGTATTTCCTGTCCAAGGGTCAACTCTTTTGCCATCTTTCCCCGAGGCACCGACATTAATGACCCAACTATCATGATAAAGAGCAGGGTATCTATCATTAGGACTCTCTGGTTCCGATGAATCAAAATTATTTCCTCTTGAAACAACATTAACTACTCCATTTTGTAATGAAAACAAGTATGATTCCCGACATAAAGAACAATAGTTATATTCGATTGGAGGGGGTTCCCAAGCTGTCGTATCAGGATTAGGGATATCTTTTTCATTCTGTATAACTCTACTAGAATAACTGTGATTCCCTACATAAATACCATAACCCGGTGCATTTCTCCAATAATATTCATCATTAATATTCCCCGTACCAATTCCCCAATCATAATAAGAACCTACACTTCTAGAAGCATCAATTAGTGCTTGAGATATGTGATAAGTATCTGAACCTTCATAAAAACCAAGATTAAAATCAAATAAACTTACACCTGAAGTATCCGTCCCATTACCACCTGCAATACCTGCAACACCAATTTGATTGTTTCTTTTAGCACCGATAATTCCTGCAACCGGAGTACCATGCCCTAATATGTCTCTTCCCCACGTATGATATAAATATGAGTTGGTTGAATCTGGCAACAAATCATTAAAATAAGAATACCCTCCAACAACATCAATATCTGGATGTAAAGAGTCAATTCCAGAGTCAAAAACACCCACTTTTATAAAACTTTTTCCCGTCTCAATCGTCCATGCGCTATCTATATTTATATCTGAGATAGAATTCATTGAATCCAACAAACTCAATTGATAAGGATATAATGTATCATTAGGCGTACTATTAAAAATAATTTCAATTGGGGGATCTACATATATTACTAAAGGATACATTGATCTTAATGATTTTGAGAAATCTGAAATCGTTATTCTATCTGGGACAATAATTTTAAAAGTAGCCCAAAAAGGAGGAACATAAACCACATTTCCTTGTCTACCAATAGAAATAGAGTCTTTTGTTTTGAAGTTTGGAAAGATCTTAGAAAGATCTAATTCTAAAAGATTAAAATCTAAACCTGAATTTAATTGATTCAATTCTTTTATACCTATTGAATTAAAAATATCTTTAAATTTAAACGAACGAACATTTGAATCAACTAGGTCTAGATTTAATAACTTATGATTCAAACGAACAACAACTCCTGTATATTCTTGAGAAAACACAGAAGTGACACTAAGTAAAGTAAAGTAAAGTAAAGTAAAGTAAAGTTTTTTCATAGTTGTTTTAACGGTTTAAGGTTGTTCAAATATACGAAAAAAATTACAAATAAAAAAGAAAGACATTAATAACCATTTGTACAACTCACTCCTATTTACTATCTTCGCTTACTCAATTTAATCAACGCGATGAAACTACTACCCTTTTTATCCTTCTTATTTTTGTGTGCTTTTAATAGTCATGCACAATATTCTTTTGAAACAGCCTACAACAATTCGGATTTACCTTCAGGTATTTTAGAAGCTGTTGCTTGGACGAATACGCACATGGTACATTTGGATAATCCTCAGGAATCTTGTTCGGGAATGCCACAAGCATACGGAATT
>JAJRQQ010000108.1 GCA_024280155.1 Bacteroidota bacterium | reverse complement strand
AGGCCAACGCACTTTTAGATTTCGCTTCGAATTAAAAATCATTGCAATGAATAAAAAAATACGAAGAACTAAAAAGTGCATTCATAAATTTAGCGGATACCAAAACAACGCAAAATTCGTAAATTTAAACAACTGTTTGAGGAGGCACGACGAGTTTTGTTTCAATTAGAATTGAGGATGATTTTGGTCGTTATAATTTATGACAGCACTGTACTACTGAGTTTATCGAAGTAAGACTTTTACATCGACTACTCTCAGCATAAATTCTTACTTTTTTCGGCAATGGAAACCGAGTTTACGAGCTCATGAAGTCAAATGAAAATAAATAAAAACTTCTCTGAATAAAAAGTAAGAATTAACTCTAATGTATGCAATATTTAATCGGACATTAATCATATTAATATATAAAACTTAAAAAGAAAAAAATACACAAAAAAAATAGGCATTCAACAATTAGCCATTGGAGAATACCTAATAATTTATTCCTTTCAAGGAAAAAAGTTTAGTTCAAAATTCATCAAGCATTAAGAACCGCAACCAATACAATCAATATGTGTATCCATTGGTTTAACACCGTTGACTTTCATTTCTAAGTTATGAATAGTGTCTTTAATTTCCATGTCTTGGAACATATCCCCTGTTAATTGGCTCTTTAATTTTTCAATTTCTGCTAAAACCTCTTCTTTTGTTTCCATAGTAATTTTGGTTTATTATTTCTATCACAAAAAAACGAATAATACAAAAGCGAATAAAAACCTTTCTTTTTTTCTTTCCAAAAGTTTTCAACGATTAAAAATTTATGAACTCAACATTAAGTTAATGTTAATTCTTTTTTTGTATATTTACTCTGATTTTTAATCAAGCTATAATAAATATGAATATAAAACTACTACTAAGCTCGATATTGAGCTTTATAACTTTTTTAAGTTTTTCGCAATATTGTACAACTGCAGGTCCAACAAGCACAGTTGATTCCAACTTAGAATCTGCTTCAATTTCCGGAGAATCTGGAACATCTATTAATTACATAGGTTGTCCTGGTGTTTTAGGTGTCGAAGAAAATCTTTTATCATCAGTAACCCTTAATGCAGGAGGCAGTTATGTATTAAACTTACAATTTGGAACTTGTGGAGGTAATTATGGTGGCGTAGGTGAAGCATGGATTGATTTTAATGGAGATGGAAGCTTTTCTCCGACAGAATCGTTGGGAACATGGCAAGGAACACCTCCCACCGCACCAAGTACATTTAACTTTACTGTTCCAGCATCTGCTGTAAATGGTACAACAAGAATGCGTATTACTCACAGAGAAGGTGGCACTCTACCTATAGCCCCATGCGCTTCTTTCACTTGGGGTTCTGTTGTTGATTTTAGTGTAACTATCCAAAATGGAATCGATTGTTCATCTGTTATTGGTGATGATGCAACAAATCCGATATTAGTTAGTAGTTATCCTCATTCTGAAACACATAATTCATCCATTTGTTATTCAAATATGAATCCAGTGTATAATTCTCCTGATGTTTTTTACTTATTAACTAATTTCTCAGGATTAAATAGTTTAGATATCTCGCTTTGTGGTTCTACTTTTGACACGTACATGACTGTAATTCTACCAAATGGAACAGTCGTTGCAAATAATGACGACCATGTTGATTGTGGTTCGCAATCAAAAATTATCATGCCAACTTATAATTATGATTCACTGTATGTAATTGTAGAAGGTTGGGGAAACAACCAAGGAGAATACACTCTTACAATTAATGAGGGCACATTAGGTTTAGACAATTTAACATTTGAAAGACAATACATTTTTCCTAATCCATCCAATGATTTTATTCGAATTAGTGATAATTATAGTGGAGAATATGAAATTTTAAACATGAATGGAGAAGTTGTTTCAAAAGGTCGTGTTTTAGCCAATGAAAGAATAAATATTCAAACTCTACAAAAAGGAATTTACTACGTAAAATGTAATTCGGATACCAACCCAGCCATCCACAAATTAATTATCAACTAATGATGAAGATATTATTTCTATTTGCTTTTATCAGTATCAGCTCATTACAAAGTTTTGCTGCAGGTGCTTGGGAACAAAAAGCTGATTTTCTTGGAATTTCAAGACATCGTGCAACAGGAATAACCGCAGGAAATAAAGCTTATGTTGGTTTGGGGCATTACAATGGTGCTGGACCAAACATTTTATTCAATGATTGGTGGGAGTATGACCCTGCAACAAATGCGTGGACACAAAAAGCCGATTATTTAGGAGGAGATTGCTACCATGCTGCTGCATTTACCATTGGAAATGTTTGCTACGTTGGAACAGGTAGAATTTCTGCTTTTGGCAACACACTCGTTAAAAGTTTTTTTAAATACGACCCTGCAGCAAATTCCTGGTCAAGTATCGCTGATTTTGCAGGTTCTGCAAGAAGAGGTGCTGTAGCATTTACAGTAAATGGAAAAGGTTATGTTGGAACAGGAGAAACAAATTCTGGTAGAACGAAGACCTTTTATGAATATGATCCAACAACAGATACGTGGACTCAAGTTACTTCTCTTCCCGGAGCAGGAAGAACATCTGCAGTAGGATTTTCCATTGGAAATTCTGGTTTTGTTGGAACAGGAAATACGAGCTCAGGTTCAACGAATGATTTCTGGGAATACAAACCTTCTGTTGACCAATGGATACAACGTGCAAATTGTAGTCCTATTACACGACAAGAAGCGGCAGGTTTTGAAGTAAATGGAAAAGGTTACATTCTTACAGGAGATGATTTTTCCAGTGGGAATAACTTTAAAGATATGTGGGAATTTGAACCTGCAACGAATACTTGGACACAGCTTGCCAATTTCAAGGGAACTGCTCGCAGGTATTTAACTGTACTCTCTTTCGGGAATTATGCATATGCAGGTTTAGGTACAAACGGAACGAACTTTCAAGACTTTTGGTTGTTCGACGCTTCGTTAGCATATCTTCAAGAAAATATAGACAATATTGAGCTAAATGTCTATCCAAATCCTAGTCGTGGTAATGTAAACTTTAAAATTGAAAACATTGGTAACATTTTAAATGATATTGAATTAACTGTCTACTCGACATTAGGACAAAAAGTGACTAGTGAGACCATTTCATCAGGAACAAATCAATTTGATTTTTCTCACCTTGATAACAGCACTTATTTCTATACATTATCTTATGATTCAACTCCAATTAAAACAGGAAAATTAATTATACAAAAATGAAAGTAATTCTATTTATTTCATTCTTATTTAGTTGTTCATTCGGATTTTCTATTCCTAACTGGACACAAAGAGCTGACCTTTCAGGTGGAGCTCGTCACAGGGCTAACTCTTTCTCCATTGGTTCAAAAGGTTATTTGGGTGCAGGTCATTATAATGGAACAGGTGTGAATATTGTTTTAAAAGATTGGTGGGAGTATGACCCGGCAACGAACGCTTGGACACAAAAAGCAGATTATATTGGAAATAATGGTAATGGAAATTACGGCATGTTGACATTTAGTTTTGATAATATTGCCTATATGGGAGGTGGTGCACAAGGTGGTATTTCAGAGTTTTTTAAATACAATCCAACCACTAATACTTGGACGCAGGTAACGGCTCCACCAATAAAACCTTCAGACACACAAGGATTCACCATTGGAGACTCAGGTTATTTCATTCGTTTTGGCAACCTTTGGGAGTACAATAGAATTACTGATCAATGGGCTGACAAAGGATCTGTTCCTTTTTCTTTGAACTTTTGGAATACTGGATTTTCTCTTAATGGAAAAGGATACATTAAAGCAGGAAATCAACTTTGGGAGTATAAACCTTTAACAAACCAATGGGCAACTAGAGCTCCTTTCCCTGGATTATCAACTGGAGGGTCAGGTGTATTTACTCAGAATGGCAAAGCATATATAGTTGCAGGTTATGCTGGAGGTTTATCTGCTGTGAATTCTGAAGTTTGGGAATATGACCCTAATTCAAATTCATGGTGGCAATACGCTAATTTCCCGGGTTCAAGTAGAAGGTTTTCTTGTACTTTTAATATTGGTAATAAAGCTTTTATCGGAACAGGAACAAACGGAACAAACTTTAATGATTTTTGGGAATTTAATTTAACGGTTGGTGTGAATGATTTAAGTTATGATAACACATTTACCGCATACCCAAATCCAGCAAAAGAGAAAATTAGATTTCAATCAGAGCAATACTCAAATGCAATCATTAAAATCTATTCTACTGGTGGAAAATTAATGGATGAAATTCCTATGAAATCTAATACAGTTACTTTCTACCGAGACAATTTAAAAAATGGCACTTATTTCTACAATGTAGAAGTTGATGGTCAAATCATTCATTCTAACAAATTTATATTTATCTAATGAAAAGAAATTTACTAATATTTATCCTCCTCATTTCCACAATCTCATTTGGACAATCTCCAAACACTTGGGAAAAAGTTTCTGATTTTGGTTCAGATACAACTGGAAATGGTATAAAAAGAGAAAGGTGTGTTGGTTTTGCTATTGGTAATTACGGATATGTAGGAACAGGAATTGACACTGCAGAGATTGTACACAACGACTTCTGGAAATATGACCCCGTACTTAACGCTTGGACACAGGTTGCCACGTTACCTGGGAATGTGAGAAGAAATGGGACCGGTTTTTCAATTGGAAACAAGGGATATGTTGGTTTAGGAATAACAACGGTTAATTCTTCAGACATCGGCTCACAAATTCTAACTGATTTTTGGGAATATGACCCAACTTTAAACACATGGGTGCAAAAAGCAAACTTCCCAGGCAATAACGGTTGGGGTACTTATTTTGCAACAGGATTCTCCGTAGGAACAAAAGGTTATATCTGTGGTGGAAAAATGGGACCAAATAACTACTCTGAACAACTCTGGGAATATAATCCTGCTACAAATCAATGGATTCAAAAAGCCAATTTCCCTGGAGGTGTTCGATACCAACTTTCTAGTTTCAGTATTGATGACAATGGATACGTTGGTTTAGGAACTGACCAAGATTTGTATCGTAATGATTTCTGGAAATACAATCCAACAACCAACCAATGGTCGCAAATAGCTGACTTACCGGCAAGTGCCCGATCAAATGCGGCGACGTTTACAATTGGTCAACGTGGATATGTTTGCATGGGAACAAACGGTGGTCTCTTGGATGATTTATGGGAATACAATCCTTTCAATAATCAGTGGAATGTTCGCGCCAACTACGGAGGAACTCGAAGAAAAGGTGCCGTAGGCTTTAGCATAAATAACAGAGGTTATGTAGGTACAGGAAAAGGTTATTCCGGTAAAAAAGCATCCTTTCAAAAATATTACCCTCCAGCAGTTGTTGGTATAGAAGAATTGGAGAATGAAATTGCCATCTATCCAAATCCTGTGAGAGATGTGCTACATATTTCTACAAATAACAACACAATTTCTCACATTGAAATTTATAATCTTTCAGGACAAGTTGTACAAAACTATTCTTGGAATTCTGAAATTAATGTTTCTGATATTTCAACAGGAAATTACATTCTCGTTGGGAAAAATATGAATGGACAGACGATTGCTCAACAAAAACTCATTAAACTATAGAAATGAAATACATATTAATTTTTAGCCTATTTTTATTTATTGGAAATGCATTTTCCCAAAATCAATGGGTTCAAAAAGATTCAATTAACGGAGCACCGCGTTCTGTTGCGTCTGCATTTGTCTTAAACGGAGAAGGTTATGTTCTTGCTGGATTAGATGACAATGGTTTTCGAAGAAAAATGTACTCCTACACCTATTGGCAAGACGATTGGGATGATGAAACGTCGATTGGTGGTGTGAGTGGTTCAGGTCTAGCGAGAGGTTCTGCAAGTTCTTTTTCATTGAACAATAAAGGATACATTTGCTTAGGACAAGGGGATACAAATCCATTTTTCAAAGATTTATGGGAATATGACCCAATTTCTAAAATCTGGACTCAAAAAGCAGATTTTATTGGTTCAGCAAGACGTTCAGCGGTGGCTTTTACAATTGATTCTTTGGCATACGTCGGAACAGGAATTAGTTCAAATGGTTTTGAAAAGACATGTACAAATACAATGCATCAACAAATACATGGACGCAAATTAGCGATTTTGGTGGTACAGCTAGAAAAGAAGCCGCAGGATTCTCAATGGGCGGACAAGGTTACGTTGGTACAGGAGATGATGGAATTTATAGAAATGATTTTTGGCAATACCAAGCAACAACAGATACATGGATTCAAAAAGCTGATTTCCCTGGAACACCAAGAAAAGGTGCTGTAGGTTGGGGAATTTTCCCTTCTGCATTTATTGCAACAGGAGAAGACAATACGTTTACTTATAAAAAAGATGTTTGGGAATACAATTATTTCAGTGATAATTGGGTGCAACGAGCAGATTTCCCAGGAGAAGGTAGAAGTAATGCAGTTGTTTTTGTCCTCCAAGATTTAGCTTTTGTTGGTTCAGGTTACAATGGACAATTCTTTGATGATGTTTATGCCTACCGAAGAATTGTTGGGGTAAATGAAATTGACCAACAGTTATCATTCTCTGTGTATCCAAATCCGATTCAAACTACTTTTAATGTTAAAACAGTTATAAATAATGCTAGTTTTAAAATCATTTCAATGGAAGGTCGAGCAATTAATATTGAGGGAGTAAAAACTCCTGAAGGGTATAAGTTCTCCAGACCAAATCTTCCAGCCGGACAATATTTCTTACAAATCAATGAATTGAATTCTTCGTTAACACACCAAGAAAAGATAACTTTGCTGTAATGTATAAAATTATATTACCTTTTTTATTTCTATTGGTCGCTTGCAGTGAAAACGAGCCCAAAAAAGTTATAAAACAGCATCAAAAAGAAGAAGTTGTTGGACCAAAATTTTCCTATCGTGTAAATTTTCTTGAAAATAAAGGTTGGGGTTATCAAATATTTGAAGGTGCTAAACTTTTAATCAATCAAGAACACATTCCTGCTGTTCAGGGATTGCATTATTTTTCAACAAAAGAAAATGCTGAAACTATGGCTAAATATATTTTAGCAGAAGTGGAAAAAGGCAACTTCCCTCCTACTGTAACAGAAGAAATTTTGGATAGTTTAAAGGTGTTGGAATAAACTTTCACTCCCAACCCTATTTTGATAAATGAGGCACTTAAAATTTGTCTCCCCTAAAAAAGTTTCATAATTTGTACCAACCAAATGCAAATTTTATGAACACTAACTATCAGTACATCAGTACATCAGTACATCAGTACATCAGTACAAAATTATAAAATATCGGGCTTCACTTAATCCCTTCGGGGTATTTTTCTAACTTTTTTATTGTTAATTTCGTCTATAGATTAGATGACTTTTACACGAATGACCAAAAACGAAATTTTGGAATTAATGAATTAAATTAACAAATTCTTATTATTTGAACAAACCTTTACTCATATTATTTATACTAATTGGAGGTCTTACTTTCGGGCAGGTTTTAATTGATGTAACAAGTCAGTACATTCAAAATCCAAGCTTTGAAGATTATGCATCTTGTCCTTCAAGTAATTCAGCTTATCCAAATAGCATGTGGATTGACAGTGTTATTGGATGGTATGCTCCCACTGCTGGCACTAGTGATTATTTTAATTCTTGTAACACCAGTGCAAATGGAATCCCATATAATAATGGCGCAGGTTATCAAGAATCATTCGATGGCGAAGCATATTGCGGATTTTTAGCATATGCACCTGATTACAGTCAGAATGATAGAATGTGGAGTGAATATATTCAAACTCAATTAATTCAGCCATTAGAATTAAATAAAAGATACAAATTTTCTATGCGGATAAATCGTGCTAATGATTATAATTTAGCCGTAGAGAATATTGGAGCTAATTTTTCTCAAAATTCAAACTCGAATTTTTCAGTTACGAGACCTTTCAATATAATTCCAACTATTCAAAATAATACAGGCTTTATAATTGACACCTTGAATTGGATTCTAATCGAAGGACAATTTCAAGCAACAGGTAATGAAAACTTTTTGACCATAGGATGGTTTGGTGATACAATAACAGATGATTTTACATTCTTTATCCCTCCAGATTTTGACACTGTAACAGGAGACTCAATCTATATAACAGAAACGTATTATTTAGTGGATAGTTTAAAACTATATGAAATTGAGGAAGAAATAATCGAATTTGATATAAATATCATCACACCAAATAATGATGGTGTTAATGACATAATTGATTTTTCTATTTTTAATTTTACAGATATCAGCTTCACTATAATAAATCGTTGGGGAAATAAAGTTTGGGAAACCACTGACCCCAATGCAGTATGGAATGGAAAAACACTATCTAATAAAATGTTGCTAGAAGGTACTTATTTCTATTTTTTATCGGCTAAAAATATTTTTGGTAAAGAAGTAATTAAAAATGGTTTTGTTCAAGTAATAAGGTAAAACTTATTATAATATGATAAAAGTAAAATTATTGATTGGCGTACTTGCTCTAAGTGGCTTGACATTTTCACAGACGAATCCACAAGGAAATCCACCACCAAATAACACTAATGCAAGAGCGAGAGCTGCTTGGTATAGAGGAGGTAACAATTTTGGTCAGAATAATCCTCCAGGAGCAAACATCTTCGGAACGATGTGGAACTCTCCTATTTACACATACACCAATGGCATCCAAAGAACCACTCTTTTAGGAACGACAACAGCCAATATAGGAGGAACCAACTATAACAACAGTGGTCACTTGGGCTTAAACAATCAAACTCCACTCTTTCATCTTGACATCAATACTAATAACCCAGGAGGTTCAACATTCGGAGAACTTTTATTACGATGTAGAATTGCGGATGACCCAAACGCTTATATTTCTTTTTTAAATATCGCAACTACTGGGACTCGTTTTATCCCTACTCTTATGGCTAGACAAAGTGACAACCCTTCTTCTGCATTAAATACGATAGGTAGCATTACTAACAGCCAAGATTTATCAACAAATCAAGAGCCAATAACACGCTTTTTTTCTGCTCGTTTTTACGACCCTACTCTTCCGAATTTTGGTTTGCAAAGGGTTAACGTAGTTGAAAACAGAAGATTATTTGGTTGGTACAACGGAATTGATCAATTGATGACAATGGAAGCAAATGGTTTTCTTGGACTCGGAACAGTTTCTCCCGGAAATAGACTTGAAATAAATTCAGATTTCTACAACCCTACCACCGGTCTCCCTCTAACTGGAACCGATATTGTAACTGACATGACAGACAATGGAATTGCAGGGTTGGGGGGCGTCAATGCTACTGGTTTTTCAGGTTTACGCCTTACAGACTTAACTGCTGGTTCAAATCCTTATAGTACTAACCCTGGTAAAGGTGTCTTAGCTCTTGACGAAAACGGAGATGTTATTTATGTTCAATCAAATGGTATTGGGCAAGGTCTTGATTGTTGGGACATCAACGGTAATGGCATCCAGGATGCTAACGAAGATACAAATAATGACGGTATTTGGGATGCTTTAGATTGTCAAGGACCACAAGGACCAATAGGTTTAACGGGTGCTCAAGGACCTCAAGGTATCCAAGGGCTACCTGGTGCTTCAACGGGTGCACACAATGGTACGTCAATGAGTACAATAGACCCAACTAAAGTTGCTTTTGGTCAAAATGTAAATGAACCTGGGAATCCAGGGCAATTATTAAGCAATAGAGAAGTTCCTATGAATAACTATAATATCTATTTTACAGATGCAAACGCAACAAACTCTTCAAATAATAGAATTGGTATTGGAACAACATCTCCAAACGCCCGTTTTCATGTTGTTGTGAATGATCAAATTTCTGAAAGTTTACCAAAAGCTCTTTTATTAGACAACAATCAGGTTGCTTCTAATGGAGTTGCCCAAGGTTTAAATGTGAACATGTCTGGAGCTAACACATTAAATACTGGTGCTTGGCTAATAATAAATGGAGCAGAAGTAAATACAGGACGAGACACAAGAATAAATGGAGGAAATACTGCAAATGGCATATTTGGTCGTGCTAGTGATGCTGTATTTTCTGGTAATGGTGTTGTTGGAGAAGCTACATCAACAAATATTTTCACGGTAACTAACACAGCAGTTAAAGGTATCTCTAGATATGCTCGTACTAATTATGGTGGTTTTTTTATAGGGGAAGGAAATATTAATGGTGCCTCATCTGAGAATTATGGTGTTTATGCATACGCTGGTGGTACAGGTGGGACTAACTATGGGATATTTGCATCAGCAACAAATACCGCAAATAACAATTATGCAGGATACTTCCAGGGAAATGTAAATATCACCAATGGAATACTCACCGTGAATGGGACTGTAATTTCGTCTGACTCTATCTTTAAAACGTATATTACAGCGATTGATAGTTCTTTACAATTAATAAATCAATTACAGCCAAGAAAATACTACCTTGATACAATTAATTTTGCTGATTTTGGGTTTGAATCTGATTTACAAATGGGATTAATCGCACAAGAAGTTGAACAAGTAATTCCTACAATTGTAAGTAATCATATTCGCCCTGCTCAGTACGATTCATTAGGTATTGAAATTGCACCTGAAATTTCATATAAAGGAGTTGAATACGAAGAGTTGATTCCATTACTAATCGCAGGTGTTCAAGAACAACAAGTACAAATAGAAACCGTACAAAATGGAAATGATAGTTTAGAGCAGGTTGTAACAAACCTCAACGACCGTCTTACTCAACTTGAAAACTGTTTAAGTGGAATTTTACCATTCTTGTGTGAACTTTCTAATTCTGAAGTTCAAAACACAGATGAGGAGATTCAACAAAAACTAAACGAAGTGATTAATGTTGAGCTTTCAGATAGAAATAACATCGTTTTAAATCAAAATGTTCCGAATCCTTTTGCGGAAAGAACAGTTATTTCATATTCTATCCCAGCTAATGTTGGAAAAGCACAAATCCATTTTTACAATGGCATGGGACAATTAATCAACACGGTTGAAATTACTGAAAGAGGGAAAGGAGAAATAAATGTATATGCCAATGACTTAAGTTCTGGTGTTTATACATATTATCTTGTTGCTGATGGTAAAATCGTTGCTACAAAAAGAATGATGAAACAATAAATTTTAATTTCATTTGAATGGAAATCCCTTTTGCTTCATTGTGAAAGGGATTTTTTCTGTCTATTTTTCTATCTTCGCAGAAAGGAAATAAAAATATGTCAACAATTATAGAAGATTTAAACTGGCGTTACGCAACGAAACAATTTGATGCATCTCGTAAAATTTCAGCTGAAGATTTTAATATCATACGAGAATCACTTCGCCTTGTTCCTTCTTCCTACGGTTTGCAACCTTTAAAATACATTATTGTTGAATCAAAAGAACTTCGAGAGAAATTAGTTCCTGCTTCCTACGGTCAAAAACAAGTCTTAGATGCTTCTCACCTCATCTTAATTTGCTCACATCAAAAAATGGATGAAAAGCAGGTTGATGCCTACCTAAAAAATGTAGCTGAAACAAGAAGTATTGATTTATCTTCTACTGAAGGTTACGGAAATTTCATGAAACAAACCATTGGTAGAATGAGTGAGGATGAAATTAAATCTTGGAACGATAAACAAGCGTACATTGCTCTCGGACAATTATTGCACACCTGTGCTTCTTTAAGAATTGATGCAACTCCAATGGAAGGATTCGATGCGAATAAATATGCTGAGATTCTTGGAATTAATTCTGAAGAATACAAAATAACTCTTGCTTGTCCAATTGGTTATCGACATGAAAATGACGCTACTCAAGATTTAAAGAAAGTTCGGAAACCTTTGAAAGAGTTATTTGAGGTGAAATAAAATGATTCGTTAGAATTGTACTGTTAAATTTATTTTCTTTCCCACTTTTTTGCCGAAGCAGAAAAAAGTTCCAAAAACTGCATTGCGTTTATATTTTTCCATTCAGTCAATCTTCTTCAATATTAAGTTATGGCGACTGAGCTTCTTGCAGTCGCTAGTCTTATAACTAAAAATATTGATTTTGATTTCCCTTATTCCAAAATAAAGACGCGATTCCTCGCTTCGATTTAAAAATTCATTGCAATAAATAAAAATGTTTACGAAGAACTAAAAGTGCATTCATAAATTTAGCGGGCACCAAAACACCGCAAAATTCGTATATTTAAACAACTGTTTGAGGAGGTACGACGAGTTTTGTTTCAATTAGAATTGAGGATGATTTTGGTCGTTGAATTTGTGACAGCACTAGACTTTTTTGTTACTTTTTTCGGCAATGGAAACCGAGTTTACGAGCTCATGAAGTCAAATAAAAATAAATAAAAACTTCTCTGAATAAAAAGTAAAGAACTAAACCGGCCCGCTGTTTCGACAGGCCAACACACTTTTAGATTTCGATTCGAAAACGTTTATTTTTGTATGAAACAACAGAAATCAATTAAATAAAAATCGGCTAGCGCATTGCTAACCGATTCTAAAATTATACTTTTTATTCTTCTGTTTTTTCGATACTAAACCAATCAATTTTTCTTGAAAAGTACATCGTTACAGCAAGAATTAAGAAAACACCAACACTTCCAAAAAGCAATGCGTAATCTTGCATCTGAATGATGATGAAAATAAAGGTGTAAAGAATTAATAAGATTGAAGCGGTCATCGCTGCGAGTCCCCAAGATTTAAAAATGGAACGACAGTAAAGAAACACCAAGGAAATTGTCATCAATGCGGCAATGATGTATGCTAAATTAAAATGCACTTGTTCACTAAAAGCAAGCATCAACACGTAGAACAAAACTAAAGCAATTCCCACTAAAATATATTGTATTGGGTGAATTAAAATTCGGTTCAGAATCTCCACAAAGAAAAAGACAAGGTAAGTTAAAACAATAAAGAGAATGGCATATTTTGCGACGCGCATCGACTTTTGGTAAACATCAACAGGCAACCTTAAATTCACACCGAATTGAGAATTTCGAACATCATGTTCTGCTCCCACCCATGATTGAGGATAATTTCTGTTCAAATGCAAAATTTTCCAATCAGCTGTAAATCCGTTTTCATTGATTTTTCGATTTGTCGGTAAGAAAGTCCCATTAAAACTAGGTTCAGTCCAAGGGGAATTCAAATCAACTTCTGTAATTTTACCAATTGGAGTGAAATTAAGCTCTTCACTTCCATTCAGTGACAAATCGAAATTGAATTTAATTTTTGAAGGCATCTCTGTTAACGGATAGCGAATATGAAGTCCCGAAGAAATCACATCTGAAGAAAGTACACCAGGACTACACATCACCAAAGAGTCATTCTTTCCCTCACTCGTCTTTGTTGACATGTTGATTTTAACTTGTTCATTTACTCCTTTCAAATCGGTTATCCCAATGGTCAAAAATGCTTTGTCTAACTCAAGGTTTTGCTCATTCAAATTTGCACTTTCAAAATCGTAGTTATCAAAATCTCCTAAAATTTTCAAGTCAGAATGATAAACAATCACTTCAAATAGACCTCTTTTCCGTTTTTCAGGAATTACCTCTCCTTTTATGCTTAAATTTTCAGGTAGAATGTGATAATATTTCCGAATCTTGTTGATTTGAACTGTGCCATCGCTTTTTTTAGACTCTGAAGTCACAATGTAAGGAATTGTTAGAATCGGTCCAGTAATGGTTTGTTCACGTGCATGTTTAGAACTCACCTCTTCAACAGCTTCTTGCTGACGATTCATTCTTTCATGGATAAGGTTTTGCACCATGAACGCTGGAATTAATAGGAGTAAAACAAGGATAAGAATCATCCCCATTTTAAAAAAGACATTTTCGAATAGATTTTTCATATAAATTTGTTTTTGTTTTCTTCAAAACGCCAACAAATTCAAATCATTTTATAGTGTTACATTCTTTTAACTCCCTTTAACAAAAGAAAAGTTAAAATCGATAATATACTACCTCATCACTTTAAAACGAACAACTTCTCCATCCACTCGCACATCAATAAAATACATTCCTCTTGAGAAATTAGAAAGATCAATTCTATTTTCGTTTACAACATCCAATTCTGCCCCCATCAAAGACCAAACAGTTATTGATTGTATATTCACCTCTGATTCAACCTCAAAAACACCTTCATTTAACGTTTTGATTTTTAGATTGTTAAAATCAACATCTTTTATATTTGCTAAACCAATTGTTACCTGTGCAGTTGTAGTATCTGTATCACATGGACTTTGAGCAATCATAGTAACTGTATGCGTTCCATTGGAATAATATGTGTGAACAGGGTTTTCATCTACTGAAGTTGTTCCGTCTCCAAAATCCCAAAAATAAGTTTGAGCTTTTGTGCTGTGATTGGTAAATGGAACAACTGGATCATTATTCATTAAACTAAAATCGGCTTGCGTATGTTCTGAAATTGGACGCAAATTAAAAAAATCTAAACTATCCAAAACAGTCAATGCGGCAGCTGTTTGTAAATTCTGTGCATCTTGTGCAGAAAGTGAACCTATAAATGACGTTCCAACCGGTGTTTTTCGATAAATAGACGCATAAAAAGTACAAGCAGCCAAATAAGAACCTGCAAAACTTGGGTGTGATCCATCGCTTGAATAGAGTTGAATCGTTGGGTAATTCTCACGCACATAACGCCATGCAGAACCAACAGGACTAACAGACCCTTGAACAGAATCAGCCATTCTCAAATAAGCCAATCTTAACCTCTCATTCATTCCTTCAAAAGTTGAAATCGGTGCCCATTGTGGATCTCCATTCTCTCTTCCCCAAGTCATAAACATAAGAACCTCTGAACAAAAATGATTGGCATAAACACTATCTGCTATCTGTTGAGCATAAGGCAAAGTATTTGTATTCACCTGATTATCAGGAAATGATGGTTCTTGACTTTGTGCTTGCAAAACGACATAATCCCAAGGATAATTGTTTATTTTCGTATAAGTTGAAGCATTTCCTGCATGAACTTGAAAGGTTGCTCCTCCTTGCGTTCGTGAATCTACATATAAATAATCGCCCTGTGCTGTTACGATAGAATTTAAAAGAGATGGCAAATCATTGACATACGTGTAACTGTTTCCAATGAATAAAACGGACGCAGAATCTTGTGAGAATGCAAATGAACTTAAAATCAATGTAATCAAAAGGAGAAATTTATTTTTCATTATTTTGGGCTGTTTGAGAATAATAACTGCGAATTTAATCAAGGGTTGTCGATTTTTGTACATAAACTTGAATGACTCTTGGATTCTTATTATTTTTACAAAACAACCAACTTCTACCGATAAAAAACGTTTGTTAATTATATGTATAGATTTACTTTTCTTTTCCTACTCCTTTCTCAAAGTCTTTTCGGACAATATAATTTCGAATACGATGCCACAATACCTGTAAAAATTGGTGCGACAACTTTACAATTACCTTGGGCAGGTGGTTTGAATTATGCTCAATTCTCCGATTTTGATTACGATTACGATGGAGATTTGGATTTATTTATTTTTGATAGAAGTTCAAACAATATCATAGTGTATTCTCAAGAAAGCAATGGAGGTCCGCACTATGAATTAGTTTATGATGCTCAGAAATTATTTCCCGATGACATTCGCTATCGAGCTACGATGATTGATTTTGACCAAGATGGCAAAAAAGATTTATTTACCTACGGTATCGGTGGTTTAAAAGTTTATCGGAACACAGGAGATGCAGCTAATGGTTTGCAATGGACGCTTTTTAAAGAATTGATTTATTCGCAATACACAAATTTCTATACCAATCTATATGTCAGTTCAAGCGATATCCCAGCGATTATTGATGTGGATGGAGATGGAGACGTTGATGTCCTTACTTTTCATATCGGTGGTTCACACATGGAGTATCACAAAAACATGAGCATGGAAACATACGGAATACCTGATTCGCTTATTTTTGAATTGAAGAATGAATGCTGGGGCAAATTTGTGGAGAATGTGAACAATAACTCTTTAACTTTAAATGACCCCAATGCTCCTTGCGTGGGAAGTGTTATTCCAAATCCTGAAGGAGAATTAACTTCTACAACCAAGAATTATGAAAAACATGCTGGTTCAACTGTACTTGCACTTGATTACAATAATTCTGGTGTTTTAGATTTAGTGCTTGGAGATGTTGCTTTTACAAATCTCAACTTATTGATAAATGGTGGAACAACTGTCAACTCAGATTCTCCAATGATTTCTGTGGACAATGCCTTTCCTTCAAACACAACACCTGTTGATATTCAATTATTCCCTGCTGCATTTTATATTGATGTTGATTTTGATAATATCAAAGACTTAATCGTTTGCCCAAATGCAAAGAATGTATCTTTCCATGAAAAAAGCGTTTATTTCTATAAGAATAATGGAACAAACACACAGCCGAATTTCATTTTTACTGAGAGTGATTTCTTACAAAAAGAAATGATTGATCACGGTTCAGGAAGTATTCCTGTATTTTCCGATTTTAATCAAGATGGTTTACAAGATTTATTTGTTGCAAATTTCTACCGTTATAAACCTGTATTGGAGAAAGAAAGTACAATTGCTTATTATCAGAATACAGGAACGGCAAATTCTCCCGAATTCACTTTCATCGATGATGACATTTTCAATTTAACTGCTCAAAATTACGGACTAAGAACAGTTCCTGCGTTTGGCGACATTGACAATGATGGTGACGATGATTTATTCTTGGGATTAGAAGATGGAACTCTCATTTATTATGAGAATACAAGCACTGGAGGAAATGCAATTTACACTACACCAATTGCCAACTATCAAGACAATACAAATACTGTAATTTCAACTAACGGACATTGTTTTCCTCAATTGTTCGATTTAGATAACGACGGACTTCTGGATTTAATTCTTGGAAAAAGAACAGGCGAAATCATGTATTTTAGAAACATAGGAACAGCAACGAACCCTTCTTTTGAATTAAGCAATCCACAATTGGGTGGAATTGATGTTGCTACGACCATTCCTGATGGTTATCCAGCTCCACATTTCTTTCGCCAGAACGATACTACAAGATTATTCATTGGTTCAGTACACGGAACAATGATTTTTTATGACAGTATCGATACTCACCTTGCCCCTGCGGATACTTTTAGCTTGGAGAATGGAAATTTTCTTGCACTAAACGTTGGTGCTTATTCTTCATTCTACACAAATGATATTGATAATGATGGTTTTCTTGACTTGTTCGTTGGACAAGATTTAGGAGGACTTTACCACTTCGAAGTTGATCCAAACAGTACCTCTTCTTTGGACGAAATAAAATTGAACCAATCTTTTCATTTATTCCCCAATCCTGCAACAACAGAAGTTGAAATTCAAGCGAAAAATGAAATTCAAAGTATAGAAATTATCAATAAGTTTGGAGAAATTGTTTCTGTGATTGAGGTTCATTCTAAACAATCGAAATTAGTCATTGAGCAACTATCAAAAGGCGTCTATTTTGTAAAAGTTTACTTTGAAAATGGAATTGGAATTGAAAAAATGGTGGTGAAATAAGAAATCTATCCTTTATTCTCCGATTAAGAATTCATTCTCCATTTTCTTCTTCAAAAAACTCATCTGAGAAATTCACTAGAAACACTTTGCGAGTTGCACGAGTCAATGCAGTGTATAGCCAACGATAATAATCACTTCCTAACACATCGTCATTGATAAAACCTTGGTCGATGTACACATCACTCCACTGCCCACCTTGTGATTTATGACAAGTTACAGCATACGCATATTTCACTTGCAAAGCATTAAAATATTGGTCAGCGAGAATAGCATCGTATCTTTCTTTTTTATTGCGGAGATGTGCATAATCTCGTTCTACGGAATAAAACAAATCTTTCATTCGCTCACGCGTTAACGAAGGTCCATTTACAGACAAAGTTTCAAGATGAATAATTAGTTCAACATCTCCCAATTCTTCGTAATCGATAAAACGCACAATTACATGAGCAAAT
Source organism: Bacteroidota bacterium (assembly GCA_024280155.1). Classification (GTDB taxonomy): domain Bacteria; phylum Bacteroidota; class Bacteroidia; order Flavobacteriales_D; family Crocinitomicaceae; genus UBA4466. The sequence goes on along the minus strand of JAJRQQ010000108.1, from coordinate 23,789 downwards.
TCAAATCCGTGCATTTCTTCCACTTTTCTCACTCTTCTGATTTCAATGATTTCTCCATTCGCAATGAATCCAATTTTGGTATCATCACCGAGCCAGAAATAATTATTTTTCACCACCATCAAACTATCACCAGAACAAAGCAATTCTTCGTGCCAAAGAATTCTCGCACGAATATGTTGATTGTATTGATTTGCTTGTTTATTTGACCTTGTAATTAAAATAGTTTCTTCCTGTCCAACATTTGAAAAGCTATTCTCCAGTTCTTCTTGTAATTCTTGTCCTGATAAACGAACCAAGTCTGTATTCTGTTTCAGTTGAAATTTAGGATAATCAATCCACTCTGTATTTCTCAGTAGTGTTGCGTTTCGGAGAATTTCAGAATCTGTTGCTTGTCTCAGGACTTCCACTAAACGAAAAGAAGAAATTTCAAGGTTATAAAAATTATTTTGAAGATACTCTACACTTAATGCAGGAGAAAAATCACTGCCTACTGGTGGTAATTGACCTTCATCACCAATGAGAATTAATTTACAATTTTATCCAGAATACACATATTCAAACAAGTCTTCCAATAAATTCCGAGGACTCACTCCACCGTCTTTTGTAACTGTATAATCACCAATCATCGAAGCTTCATCTATAAAGAAAATGGTGTGCTTATATAAATTTGGTTGTAGAGAAAGACCTGCAGATATTTCCACTTTCGATTTTCTTCGATAAATATGTTTATGAATCGTGAAGGCTTCTTGGTTTGATTTATGGCTAAAAACTTTCGCTGCACGACCAGTGGGAGCTAGTAATTTCGTTTGCACTTTAAATTCTTTGAGTGCTCGAACAAAGGCACCTAAAACAGAAGTTTTTCCTGTTCCTGCATAACCTGATATAACGAACAATTGCTTTCCTTCTCTTTTTCTAGCAAATGTTTCCAATTGTTGAAACAAATTCATTTGACCATCTGTCGGTTGCATTCCAAAACAAGAAACGAGTGTCGAATAAAACGAAGGTTGATCCATTTTATAAAACTACTACCATTTTTTATTTCAAGCCATATTATGTTGTCAAAAAACAGATAAATAAGCAAAAAAACGTTGATAACATCTTTTCGTTGATTAAAAGGTTTAAAAAAACTACTCTAGGACAGTGGATAAAATCTAAAAAATTGTAGTTTTGTTGAAACTCAAATTTAAAAAGATAAATTATGACCGTTATATTAAAAAAATACACCGTACCAGTTTTGTTTTTCATCCTAGGATTAATTGTTATTTCCATTGGGATTTCTCAAAATCAGGGATTATTGTTCAACATGGCAGCTGTGATGTTATTTGTTGCGGGTGCATTGAGCGTTTTTTTAAGTACAGGTACTCTTAAATCTGGAATCGTTTATGTTTTGGGTGGCGCTGCTGGAATTGCAGCAATTGTTGCTTTATTCTTTTCATGGAAGAGTGTACATGAGACAACTGTGTACAATAGCAACTACAAAGAATGTAAAGCTTTGGCTATTCAAAACCTACAAGATATTCGTTATGTACAAAAAATATACGTAGCAAAGAATGGGAAATACATCTCTAACTGGGAAGATCTGATTCATTTTGTGAAAAATGGTACAATGCCTTATATGGATCCTATAGGAAAAGTTCCCAATCGTACAGTTGATGTAGCGGAAAACAAATACTTGCACAACGGTAAAAACCCACCCGTCGATAATGATATGACTGAAGCACAAGCTTATATTCTTTCTAAATGGACTGAAGGACCTAATTGGGAAAGAGATTTCAAAAATTTTAAAAGAGATACAATCCAAAAAAGTTTAATGGAATTAAAATTCAATAACATATCCTATACAAAAAACAGAGAAAAACTTGGATTTTACAGATTCTCAGCAGATTCATTGCCTTTTATTCCATTCACGAATTCAAAAGAAGAATGGACAATATTGGTAAAAGACTCTGTTAAAATTGGAGCTGAATCATTTCCAACACTCCGCGTTGAAGGTTTTATCCCTTTTGCTGAAGTTCAAGGAAAAAATGAAGACAAAGAATTTATCTACTTTGGGAACACTTCAATTAATAACCTAGACGGTTCTTGGGAGGAGTAATCAATGACTAAATATCAATTAGCAATTGAAGTTACTGATCAATTTATTCAGTTTACTTCTTTTTTAGGCAGCTCCATTCAACAACAGGTTTTTATTCAAGTCAATGGGTTGGATGAGTCTTCTTGTAAAGAAGAATTATCAACTTGTTTTGAGAATCATTCTTTTCTTTCAAAAGATTTTGATGAAGTTAGCCTCAGTTATGCATCAAAGGAATCATCTTTAGTTCCTAATACTATTTTTGCAGAATCGACACCTGAATCAATTTACAAACTTTGCTTTGGTGAAATATCAGAAAAAAAATCGCTAGATTTTAATCGAATTTCAGAATTGTCAATTGTAAACATTTATGCATTCCCTGATTTTATCAAGCGATTTTTTATCATCAAATTTCCTCGTGTTATTATACAACATGAAGGTACTCATGGATTAAGAAAGATATTAGATTCTGAAACTTTTCATTTAAAAGTCACCTTGTTTTTTCATGCAGATTTTTTCTGTATGACAATTGTCAAACACTCCAATTTAGAATTCTACTCTTTCTTTGATTACCAAAATAATGACGACATAATTTATCATGTTCTCTTTGCCTTACAACAGAAAGAACTCATTAATGAAAAAGGAATTTTAGAATTCGTACTTGGTGTTGATTATAAATCCTCCGTAGTTGATGATTTAAAGACAAACTTCAAAAAAATCAAAGAATTATCACTACTGGAAGTGAAAGAAAAAAATAATTTCATTGCCCAATCACAATTGTTATGCGTATAATTCGTGGGAAGTACAAAACGAGGTACTATAGAATGCCAAAAGGGTTTCCTTCAAGACCAACAACTGATTTTGCGAAAGAAGGTTTATTCAATGTCCTAGAGCATCAATACATTTATGATGAAATGGAGATTCTTGATCTTTGTGCAGGAACAGGGAGTATTGCAATGGAATTTCTTTCGAGAGAAATTGGAAAAGTTGTAGCTGTTGATCTTAATTACTTTTGCATTCGACACCTAAAATCAGTTGCAAAAAAGTTCAATTGTGAAAACGATATTCACATCATTAAATCGGATGTATTAAAATACCTTGACAAATCAGAAAAGCAATTTGATTTAATCTTTGCTGATCCTCCTTATTCCTATGAGCACCATGACAAAATTGTTCAAAAAGTGTTTGAACAAAACCGACTAAAAGAAGACGGTATTTTGATTGTAGAACACGGAAGAGATACAGATTTGAGCCAAGAACTTCATTTTAAGGTAAAAAAGAGCTATGGAAATGTTCATTTTAGCTTTTTTGAAATCAAAGTGTAATAAATCCTAACTACCTAGATTAAAACAACGAACTTCTCTACTGTTTTTAAAAATAAATTATCTACCTTTATTCAAGACATCATTATTATGAGCAAGAAAATTGGATTATTTCCGGGGTCTTTTGATCCATTTACAAAAGGGCATGAGGCTGTTGTTAGAAAAAGCTTAGCTTTGTTTGATGAAGTTATAATAGGGGTTGGGGTGAATACTTCTAAGAAATACATGTTTGATTTAAAGAAGAGAATGGAACACATTTCTGCACTTTTCGTAGATCAAAAAACAATAAGCGTCCGACAATTCCAAACATTAACTGTGAATTTCTGTGCAGAAATCGGTGCTTCACACATTATTCGTGGATTAAGAGATTCAAAAGATTTTCAATATGAGAAATCAATCGCTCACATGAATTTTGACATTTCAGGCATTGAAACGGTATTCTTTTTGACCGATCAAAAGTACTCTGCAATTAACTCTTCAATTATACGTGAAATCAAGAAGAACAATGGGCCGATTGATAGCTTCGTTACTAAACCAGAGTTACTTTTCTAAGCGCTGGTACAATTAATGCTATACAAAGTCGTTCTAAAAATAAAACCTGTATGCGATTCTCTCTCCTTATCTCATTTCTTTTTTTCATACTTACCTCCACTGGACAGGTTACCATAAATGGAATAGCCCCATCTTATGTTGGGAAAACAATTCAAGCATACCGTGTTCTCGACTATTTTAGCTACAAAGAAGAAATGGTTGCTTCAACAACCGTAAATTCTGACAGTACTTTTACATTATATCTATCCTCACCATATACCCAAAAAATTATCCTGAAATCGAATAATAACAGTGGTTTCTTGTTCGTGCAACCCAATGCAACTTATCAAATTGATTTACCTGAAAAAGACAAATACACACCATATCGCCCTGATGGAAATCAGGTTGAAATAGGCTTTCATGACTTAGACAGCATAGATATCAATTATAAACTACTTGGTTTCCAGCGCTGGGTTGATTATTTTTTGGGTAATAATTATCATCTAAAAAGCACAAAGCCTATCGAATTCACCGAAAGCATGGATCGTTTCAAAACAAGGGTTGAAAAAGCATATAAAAATGACACGAGTACATACTTAAAAACACATATCAAATTCACTTTTGCCAGTTTGGACAATATTCAAACTGCAACTGCTAGAAATCGTTACGAGAAACATGACTTCTACATTAAGTACACCCCTGTTCAATACCATAACGAAGCGTACATGGTATACATTAGTGATTTCTATCAAAAGATGATGCCGCGCTTACCGAACAAAACAAATCAAGCGGTTTATGAAGCTATTCTTAAAAGTAGTCCTGCATTAATGATGAGGGCTTTGGGAACAGAATACACACTCATTAACCTTCGAATCAGAGAAATGGTCATGATTAAGACTTTGACAGAAATATATTATTCTGATGATTATCCTCAAACGAATATCATTACAATATTAGACAGTTTATCCCAAAAATGTTTGTTTAAAGAGAATGAAATCATTGCGAAAAACTTAAGAAGTCGAGTAACTAATTTAGTCCCTGGAGGTATAGCACCTTCATTTGTTCTTATGGCTGAGGACATGGAGAGTAAAACCATGTCTTCATATACTGGAAAATACATCTATTTTCATTTTTTCGACCCAGAGAGTGAAGAGAGTGCAAAAGAGTTACAGCTATTGAAAGAAATGTATAATAAATACAATACTTACATTGAATTCGTAAGTATTGTCAAAAAAAGTAATGCTTATTCTAAAATAGCAACACAACGAATGGATGATTTACCTTGGGATGTTTATCCTCTTAAACCTTCCAATTCCATTTGGAAAAATTACCAAGTAGAATCATTGCCTCTGTACGTTTTAATTGATGCGCATGGCTACATTGTTTCAAGTCCTGCACTTGGTCCTAAGCCAAACGGTCAGTACCAAACCATTGACAAAACGTTCTTCTACATAAATAAAGCGATGGGAAAATAGAAAAATGTTAGAAGAGTTCAACAACAGTTGCTCCTTGTCCGTAATCCAAGTAACTTGCATCATAGAAATCAACCCCATTTTCTTTGTTTAGAAAACTGCGGATTTCGTATCTTAACACTCCTTCTCCCACTCCATGTATGATGACAATTTTTCTTGTTTTATTCACTCTTGCTCTAGAATAAAATTGACGGAAGGCAATCATTTGCCGAGACAGAATTTCATGATTTGACAACCCTTTGTGTGAGTCTGTTAACTCTTCAATATGCACATCAATTTCAGTAATTTTCAATTTACCACTTTCTACAGAGGAAGCTTTCCTTGTCGATTTAGTTTTGATATCCGAATCTTGAAAATGAATATTTGAGACAACATTATCATCAACAGGATAATGTTCTTTATAAACTGGGGCAATTTGTGAGGCAAGGTAATCATTTGAGAAACCCTCCTCGTCTAGAATAGATATTCTACCGTTATTTAGAATTTCCTTCACTACCCCACCTCCAGATTCGTGAAGAAAGACAATTTTCATTCCTGGTTTATAGCGCATCGATGTACCATTGAATATCTACGTACCAAAAAAGAAGAAAAGGAACAAGAAAAGAAAACATCCAAAAAATGAGAATAAAAAACTTAAACAATAAGCTCGAATCATTTTTTAAAGGAGTCACCAAAACATTATTCACTTGAGAAGCTAAAACAGGATTCAATTCTTCTTCAGAAACTTGATCGATGTATTTCTCTAAGGCAGGTGTGAAGTCAATGACTATTTTTTTTATTTGATGATAGGATTTGTTGCTTAGTAAATTATACGTCGTAGCAAATTCAACATCATTTTCTTTCAATTCTTTATGAATTTCATATTTCTTTTGCATTGCTCGCACTCGAAACCCCATAAAAAAACCAAATATCATTAATACATAACTTGAGATATACCAGCCAACTCCAATAATTGTCAAAGAAGAAATGAAAGCAAAAATCATGAGGAAAAATTCATTCTTTTTTCTAAAGAAGAGTTTAAACATCTGGCCGCCATCAAGAGGGTCAATTGGCAATAGGTTAATTAAATTCAGCAATAAAAAAAGTAATCCTACAGATAACATCCATGAGAAGTGAAGGTCAGCACCGAAGTAGACCAATAATCCGCCAACAAAAACTCCAGGAAAAGGTCCTGCCGCAGTAACTATAAAACTTTCTTTTTGGGAGTAATTCAGTTTAGTACCTTGAACAAACGCTCCCATTAGTGGGACAAACATCATTCGTACGTTTTTATACCCAAAAACTTTCATCGCAATAAAATGTCCAAGTTCATGAAATAGCAAAACCACTAAAAGGTAAATAATAAAGTTGATTTGATCTGTAAAAAGGAAGAATACCAAGACAAATAAAACCATTGAAAAAAAGGTCAATGACATACCACCTTTTTGGTTTTTTTCTACCAATTTTGGTTTTTCGGAATAAAAATCAAACGAATCCATACATTAAATATAGGTAGAAATATGCAAAAAACAATAACATTATGAATTCTTAACGAATTTTGCAAAATCTTTCGCGAAGTAGGTTAGAATACCATCAGCTCCTGCTCTACGAATACTCATTAACATTTCAGACATTGAGGCCTCGTAATCAAGCCAACCATTTTGCCTCGCGGCATAAATCATCGCACATTCTCCGCTAACGTTATATGCAGTGATAGGAATGTCGAAATTTTCTTTCAAAATATGGATGATATCAAGATAACTTGTCGCTGGTTTAACCATCATCATATCTGCGCCTTCTTGATAATCAAGTTCTGCTTCAATGAGAGCTTCACGTTTATTTGCAGGGTTCATTTGATACGATTTCTTATCGCCATTTTTGGGAGCAGAACCTAAGGCATCTCTGAAAGGCCCATAAAAAGCACTCGCATATTTTGCGGTATATGCCATAATACTTGTTTGTGAATAACCTGCATGATCAAGTGAATCTCTTAAAAAACCAATCCTTCCATCCATCATATCAGAAGGTCCTAAAATATCGATACCTGCTTGTGCTTGTGCGATACTCATTCGAGCTAGAATAGGCAACGTTTCATCATTTAAAATAACGCCATTCTTCACTAAACCATCATGCCCATCGGATGAATACGGATCCATTGCTACATCACTCATTAACGAGATCTGTGGGAATTCTTTTTTAATCACAGCAATTGCATTTAGATAATAATTATCATCTGCATAACTATAAGAAGCTGTAACATCTTTCAATTCCTCTTTCACTGCGGGGAAAAGAACAAATTTATCTATACCAAGGTTTATGCACTCTTCAATTTCAGCAAGAATTAAGTTTAGTGACCATCGATAATTACCCGGCAAAGACAATATTTCCGTTTTAATGTCATTTCCATCTTCAATAAAAAGTGGATAAATTAAGTTGTTTACACCTAACAATGTCTCCTCAACCATTGATCTAATGGCGATTGAACTACGATTCCTTCTTGGTCTTCTTCTCATACGATAAAATGTTATGAACAAATTTAAGAAGTTCGGTCTAAAAAAACAATTTTCATTATATTTACATCAAATAAATCCTAATTATGAAAAAAGTAAGTATTCATTATTTATTCATTGCATCATTAACACTGCTGTCTTTTTCTTCTTGCACCGAAGATGAGCCTATCGAACAAAACGTTATTGAAGAAGCCGTTCTAGACCCGAACAATTCAATTAACACTGTCTTTGACGGGAAAATATTTAGCATCCCTTCCCCTGTCCAAACTGCTTATTTAATAAAAGGATTGAATTTATCATTTGATGAAAGTTTAGGAAACTCTCCGGAGAATGTTAACAATTATGTTTCTGAACACCAACAAGCATTAAATTTAGGTATCTACAGTACTGATCTAGGCTATTCTGCATTGTATAGCCAAAAAAATATCACTTTAAATTATCTATCATCATTGCAAATTTTAACAAATGAACTTGGTTTAGATGCTGCTTTTACAGATGATTTCTTAAAAGAATTTGAACAAAACACAGACAATGATAAAATAATGATTCAATTGATGTCAGATGCCTTTAAAGCAGCAGACAATTTTTTGAAATCGGCAAATCGAAAACCAGCATCTGCATTAATTTTAACTGGAGGTTGGATTGAATCAATGTATATTGCTTGTGAATTGAATGCTAAAAACCCAAGTGAAGAAATTCGTAAACGAATTGGAGAACAAAAACAAACCATCGGAACAATTATTGCTATTCTAACAGAATACAATCCAAATGGATCAAATGATGATTTAATTTCATCGATGAAGTCTCTCAATGAAATTTTCACTCGTGTCAATATTTCATACGACTTTGTTGCTCCAGAAACGGATGAGGAAAACAGAATTACTGTTTTACACAACCAAACTGAAGTGTCAATTGAAGATGAGGTTCTTACTGAAATTTTAAATAAAGTAGAATCAATTCGTTTCTCCATTATTAAAAAATAATAACATGAAATTTATCACATTACTCATCATCACATTCGTTTTTGGTATGGTTCAAGCGCAAAGTCAAGATTGCGAAACGATTGTTACAGATTGTGAAAATCTATTAAAGAAAACAGAAGACGGTTCAACTTTCATTTCAGACGGGCAAGTTTATACCGCTTTTTTAGATCGTGAGAAAGCTGAATTCAATACAACATTTTACGGTGGAGCAACCTATCGATTGGCCGCGAGTGCTGGTTCTAAAGAAAATTTTGTCATCTTCACGATTAAAGATCTCGAAGGAAACATTCTATTCTCAAATAAAAATTACAAAAATGCCCCCTATTGGGATTTCGAAGTTGAGAACACTACACCTGTAGTAATCACAACAGAGTTAGACATGGATTTAAAAGTAACAGGATGTGTTGTCATGATGATAGGATTTAAAAACTAAATTCTAAATGAGTGATAGAATTCTTCGGGCCCTGATGCATCTATTTGCAATTATTGCAAAGATTGATGACGTTAATGAAAGCGATAATTCTTCTAAAATTCAAAGTTCTCGAGGGAAGAAGATTGTAGAAGATTTTCTTAAATCCGAATTAAGTTCTGATTACATTGAAAAATACATCCATATTTTTGAAGACCATTTAATCTCTCTACGTGGCAAGAAAAATAAGAAAAACCAGAATGAGAAGAGGACAGCTCTTCACTCGGTTAAAATCCTTCGAATTTGCACTCAGATAAATAAAGAGCTCGCTCAACGTCAAAAAGTAATTGTACTCTTGCGAATCATAGAGTTCATCTATCTCGATGATGAAATTACTGAACGGGAACAAAATTTTGTAGAAACTGTTGCTGAAACTTTCCACATAAACGACAAAGAATTTGAACAAATTCGTTTTTTTATCCGATATAACGACGAGAAAGTTCGTGATGAAGAAGGCTTTTTGTATCTATTAAATCGTTCCGAGAACTTTACAAATGCTTTAACATCTTACCATTCCCATATAGACGCCCCAATCATACTGCTATACATAAAAAGTGTTAGATCCATTTTTTTTAAATATCTCGGGAAAGACGAACTATTTCTAAATGGTCAAATTGTTTCGAGAAAAAAATCACACTTACTAAATATCGGTTCCACTTTTCGGACCAATAAAAGCCAACAGTTTTATTACAGTAATATATTTTCTCAGTTAACTTCCACAAAAAAGACATTAACCTCACTTTTGAAGCGAAAAATATAATGCATACTTTCAAAAATGGGAAGAAAGCATTGGAGAAAATGAGTGTTTCTGCAAATTCAGGAAATTTAATTGGATTAATGGGCTCATCTGGCTCGGGTAAAACAACTCTATTAAACGTTCTAAACGGTAAGATAAGACCAAAATATGGTAAAATTATTATCAACGGAATTGACCTCTACGAAAAAAAAGACGAACTGCAAGGGATTATTGGTAATGTCAGTCAAGATGACTTATTAATCGAAGAACTTACTGTTTTCGAGAACTTATTTTTCAGCGCAAAATTATCAATGAAGGGAATGAGTAAAATGCAACTCATTCGAAAAGTTAAAAGCACACTTCAATCTCTAGGATTGTATGAAATACGAAATCTAAGAGTAGGTTCAGTTACAAAAAAAATTATTTCAGGAGGTCAAAGAAAACGACTTAACATTGCTTTAGAATTAATTCGCGAACCTTCCATTCTATTTGTAGATGAACCAACATCTGGCCTTTCAAGTAAGGATTCTGATAATATCATGGATTTACTGAAAGAGCTGTCCTTGAAAGGTAAATTAATTTTTGTAGTCATCCATCAGCCCTCCTCTAATATTTTTAAATTATTTGACCGACTTTTAATTTTAGATGTAGGTGGTTACCTTATTTTCGATGGTATTCCTTTGAATGCAATTGTACATTTTAAAACTCATTCATACCAAGGTAATGCTGAAGAAACAGAATGTACTGTATGTGGAAATGTGAACTCGGAGCAAATTTTTAATATCATTGATTCCAAAATAGTTGATGAATATGGGAATGAAACTGAAGAGCGAAAGAATTCGCCATTGGATTGGTATAAAAAATATTTAAAATACAAAGTAAATCACGACATCATAAAAAATGATAATACGAAAATTGAAGGAAATAAAATACCTCCAAGATTCTCTCAGTTAAAAACTTATTTAACACGAGATTTTCTTTCGAAGAAATCGAATAAACAATACATCGTCATCAATGCACTTGTTAGTCCTATTCTTGCTATTCTCCTTTCTTATTTCATAAAATATTACGACTGGGATAATCAAGGAACATTCTCTTTTTTCAAAAATGAAAACCTTCCCCAGTACATTTTTTTCGCAGTAATTGTTGCAATTTTCATCGGAATGATTGTCGCTGCCGAAGAAATATTTAAGGACAAGAAAAACTTAATCCGAGAAGAGTTCATTCATTTATCTCGTACCAGTTATCTACTTTCAAAAATTTCAATTCTCTTTGTAATCTCAGCTCTTCAAGCCTTTCTTTTTGTAATCATCGGGAATTCTATCCTAGAAGTAAAGGGAATGCTCTTCGATTATTGGATTGTATTATTCTCTACAGCTTGTTTGTCTAATCTCGTCGGATTGAACATTTCGAGCGCATTCAACTCCGCTAAAGTTATCTATATTTTTGTCCCTCTCTTAATTATCCCTCAACTCTTGTTCAGTGGAGTAATCGTAAAATTCGACAAATTAAATCCGACTTTATCTGAAGCTACGCACGTACCAACAGTCGGGAACATGATGCCCTCAAGATGGTCGTATGAGGCAATTGCTGTTCAACAGTCTACTCAAAATGATCTAGAAAAAGATTTTATTCGATTTAGAATTCTTAAAAATCAATCCGAATGGAAGAAAGATTATTGGATTCCAGAAATCAAACATCAATTGGCTATTCTAACGGATAATGAGAGTACTAAAGAATCAATAGAAAAAGCCCGTAGCATCCTAATAAATGAAATAGTAAAAGAAGACGATAAATGGTCTAATTTATCTTGCGAATCATGCATCGAGGATTTAGAAAAGAATACGATGAATCAATCAACTAAAATTCTTAATTTTCTAAAAATAATACGGAGTAAATATTCTTCGGATATTAATAAGGCTTCTGATACTATACAAACATTGATTCATGAAATAGGTATAGAGAATTACAGTCGATTAAAGAATAACTACGTAAATGAGGCTTTACAAATGGTTGTAACGAATCGATTAGAAGTGAATAAAATTATAATTCTCGACAATGAATTGCACTCGAACTATAAACCCATTTACACTTTACCGGAAAAGGATTCTTTTTTTAAGTCACATTTCTATTCTCCTTATAAATATATTTTTGGAAAGCGAATTAAAACATTTTACATCAATATTATTATTTTATGGGGAATGAGCATTATAGCATACATTGTACTTTACTTTGATTTATTTAAGAAAATCATTCGTTTGACAAATACGAAAGTAAGGAGTAAGTTAAATTAATTAACAAGTTCTTAGAATCAACAATCTAAAGATCTCTTGAAACATCTGCAATAATAACAGTTTATCTATATTACAAAGGCACAAAAAAGGAGAGCATTACACTCTCCATAATATCTGATTGTTGTATAATCTTACATCAGCATACCACCGCAAACATTGATTGTTTGTCCAGTAATGTATTTTGACATATCAGAACCTAAGAACACAACTAAATCGGCTACGTCTTTCGGAGATCCCCCTCTTTTCAAGGGAATGCTTTTTCTCCATTCTGCAACAACTTTTTCATCTAATTTTTCTGTCATTTCAGTTTCGATAAAACCTGGTGCAATTGCATTACAACGAATACTTCTTGAACCTAATTCTTGAGCAATTGATTTCGTAAATCCAATTAATCCTGCTTTAGAAGCTGCATAATTCGATTGTCCTGCATTTCCACTTACACCAACCACTGAAGACATATTAATAATTGAACCTTTTCTTGCTTTCAACATTGGTCGTTGAACAGCTTTCGTTAGATTAAAAGCTGATTTCAGATTGGTATTCATTACATCATCCCATTGCTGTTCAGACATTCTCATCAATAAAGTATCGCGCGTTATTCCGGCATTATTTACCACAACATCAATCGTCCCGAATACTTCAATTACCTGATCAATTAAAGTTTGAGCTTCGTCAAATTTTGAAGCATCTGACTTAAACCCTTTGGCAACGCCACCATTTGCAGAAAGTTCATTTTCCAAAGCTTTCGCTTTCTCTTCTGAAGAAAGGTAAGTAAAGGCAACTTTAGCACCTTGTCTTGCACATTCTTCAGCGATTGACTTACCAATTCCACGTGAGGCTCCTGTAATTAAAACGACTTTATCTTTTAATAATTCCATTGTTTTTTTTTTTCAAAGATAGTTTAATTATTTTTTTTACAACTGAGAATTAAACATTAATATGAATATTTTCTTCTCAACGAATTGACGGAAAATATCTTTAATAAAAAATTAATTAAAAAAGTCCCAAGTAAGACCAATTCTTAATCTTGTTCCCGGTATTGGGTATCCTGTTACGACTAACTGATTCTTAGGTGTCCAAAAATAGCCTATATTTTCAAATCTCAAAAAGAAACGAAATTCTGAAATTCCAAGATTAATAAAAGCATTCATATTAACCATATCCGTAAAGTGAGTTCCAGATGGTGTGTAAAAATCATACGTGTCGATGAGAGAATTGTAGGTTCTATTAGCAAAAGAACTGGTATAAATAACATCTACCCCCCCGCAATTTCCAATTTCTTCGCTTTAAATACTTTTCCTTGAAGAAAAATACGCGAAGACGCTTGAATCTGCGGTAATAAATTTTGCTGATCGGAAGAATATACAAATCTAGGATGAATATTAAATGCTCCGAACTTCAGCTCCGAGCGAATCCCTATACTTGAAATTGATCTTTGGGTATCGTCAAGATTCCATATTACACCATCAAAGAGATAGACCGAAGAAATAGAAATAACAGAAGTAAACGCACTGACCTTGATTTTAGAAGAAACATTGTAAAGAACATCTAAAGACGCTTTTGACCACTTCTGAAGCTTAAACTCATTCATTTCATAGGCAATATTATTCGAACTATACAGTCTTTGGAATCCTGTAGGAGCGAGTCTTTCTATAGAAGCACTACCACTAAAAACAAAACGATTATAATCCAAATTTGCTTTTAAGTTATTGCTAAATTCATTAAAGGCACCTGACAAATTATAATAGAAAGCATTTTCTAACTTGAGTTTGTTCAATTTAAAATAAGCATTAGAATGCACTGATATTTCATTGACATAGTTGTGATTATTTAGATTACTATACTCCCAATAGTTATAATCTCCCAATACATCAATGTATAAGTTTTCACTCCTCCAATACGCACCAACACCATTACTTATAGTAGCTAAATTATAGATATCCCGAGTAGAAAAGCTATCGATGTATACGTTAGAGTATAAACCATAAAGCGTATCCTCTTCTATGTAAACTCTATTTTTAATTTGGTATTTATGTTTTGTAACCAAACCGATTGAACGAATAGAATCACTGTCAAAATCAAAATAATTATTCCACTCTACGACACCTTGTTTATTCTTGCTCAATGCGTTGTTTTTTAGAACAGGTGAAAACTCTAGTCCAAAATCCTGAATCAATGTATCTGTAGTTATCCCTCCGGGGTGATTGATTTTATTACTCACAAAACGACCTTTCAATGTGAATGAATATATCTTCCCTAGGTGCTGTAATTGAGCCGATACATTGTCCGTATTAAACGCAGCATTCCGTATAACTCCGAGGCCAGATGTTCTTTTATAATCTATATTCAGAATTAAACTATCTGAAAATGATTGCTCATACCGAGCATTCAAGAATTGTGAACTTTGCGAACCAAAAGCATACGAAAAACCAAGGTGAGGCAATGCTGAGAAACTCATTTTATCCCAAGTTTGATTTCCTAGAAAGTTCGGTGTTGTATAATTTTCAACAAGTCGTTGAACAGATAATCCTGTTGGAGACAAGATAGATACCCCGCCGTCGAAGGTGGTTGGCGTATCTGCACCTGAAATATCGATTGAATCGATACCTCCATTCATTCTTTCATTAAAACTTAATGTATCAAATTCTTGCACCAACTGCCCGAAGGAAGTAGATGTAATTGCAAAGAAAAAAATAATGATACTTAATTTCATTTTAAGAAAAAAATTTAATCAAATTCCGAAAAGTAAAGATATAAAAAAAGAGGGCAAAGCCCTCTTTAATATGAATTACTCACAAATATAATCTTAAAGATTATTTAATTTCACTTGTAAACCAGATTTAAGGTTTGCCGCTTTGTTTTTGTGAATGATATTTCTTTTTGCCAATTTATCAAGCATCGTAAAGATAGAAGGAAGAACTTTTGCAGCTTCTTTTTTATCTGTTAACTCTCTAAAACTGCGGATCGCATTTCTAGTTGTTTTGTGTTGATACTTGTTACGAAGTCTTTTCGTTTCGTTTGATCTAATTCTCTTTAATGCTGACTTATGATTCGCCATTGTTTTTATTTATTTTACTAGCGCAAGCGCTAAATTATTCATTATTTTAGTAGCCCATAGGAGAATCGAACTCCTATTTTACGGATGAAAACCGCATGTCCTAGCCGTTAGACGAATGGGCCATATATTTCAATTTAAACTCAGTAGCCCATAGGAGAATCGAACTCCTGTTTTACGGATGAAAACCGCATGTCCTAACCACTAGACGAATGGGCCAAAATGTCAATCCCTTTAATTTAGGAGTGCAAATATAAGTCAAATATTTATAACTGCAAGAAGAAAAATATCTTTTTTTAATAAAAATTTGAATCCTCTGCTTTAAACTTAAAACCGAGACGTTTCCCTGTTGCTAAACTTAAATCAGAACTTATCGCATTTATCTGATGTAGAGAAACTTCTTGCACTAAATCATACGGTGGAGTAATCAAATCGAATTCAATTGCAAAAGAAAAACAGGATTGAATTATTTGACAAATTACCTCATCAGTCAGTTTTTCTTTTGCTAAATCTCGAAAAAGAAATCCTAATTGCCCTTTACCTTCCATCAAAAAATGCTCATCATGGTTCAAAAATAATCGGCCGATTAGATAACCAGCATCATTTAATCGACTTTTCTCAATTGATTCTGCCAAGAAATTATCAACATTAATCACAGCAAAATAACCATTCGCTCCATTTTCTTTTAAATATTTTGACTTCCATATTGGATTATCATCAGGAAAACGAAATACATTTGTGTGCAATTGAAAAACCAAAGCATCAGAACCTATTGATACTCTGAATTCATACTTTCCGTTGTCTTTGAATTCCATTCGAACTCGTTGGTCATTCACATGTTTCCTAAGCTCTTCAAATTCTTTCTCCACCATTAACTTGAAACGTTCCAATACTGTTTCAGAATAATCAGCAATATCTTGTTTTAGAGCTGCTTTATTGATTAATAAATCAACTAATTTTTCTCTTCGTTGCTTACTGTCTTTTGTATAGTCCATTTAATATGCTTTAGCAAAAATTACTCTTCCTTTTGATTTTCTCCCTGTCACCATACAAATACCTTCTTCATCTTCTCGATCTAACGGAATACAACGAATGGTTGCTTTGGTTTCATTCTTAATTTTCTCTTCTGTTTCATTTGTACCATCCCAATGTGCTAATAGAAAACCACCTTCCGATTCAATTTTCACTTTAAATTCATCGTAAGAATCAACTTTTTGCGTTCTGTTTTCTCTAAAATCCTTTGCTCTTTGGAGTAGGTTGGTTTGGATATCATTCAATAGATTTTCAATGTAAACTTCTACATTTTCAAAATCAACAATTTCTTTTGTTTTATTATCTCTTCGAGCAACTTCAACTTTACCATTTTGTAAATCTCTTGGTCCCATTGCTAATCGGATAGGTACTCCCTTCGCTTCATATTCTGCAAACTTCCACCCTGGACGTCGGTTGTCATCAGCATCAAACTTGAAAGAAATCCCTTTGGAATCTAATTTCTCTCCTAATTCTTTCATTAAAAGAGAAATTTTCTCCAGCTCTTCTTCCGTTTTATAAATTGGAATAGCAGCAACTTGAATCGGCGCCAATAAAGGAGGTAAAACCAATCCTTCATCATCTGAATGTGTCATAATTAACGCCCCCATCAATCGCGTAGAAACACCCCAAGATGTTGCCCAGACATGTTCTTGCTTACCTTCTTTCGTCGCAAATTTTACATCAAAAGCTTTGGCGAAATTCTGTCCTAAGAAATGAGACGTCCCTGCCTGTAGCGCTTTTCCATCTTGCATCATTGCTTCGATACAATATGTTTCATCTGCTCCGGCAAAACGCTCAGATTCAGACTTCAAACCTTGAATTACCGGCATTGCCATATAATTTTCTGCAAACTCAGCGTAAACATTATTCATTTGAGCAGCTTCAGCTAATGCTTCAGCTTTTGTAGCGTGAGCAGTATGCCCTTCTTGCCATAAAAACTCAGCTGTTCTCAAAAAAATACGTGTTCTCATTTCCCAACGAACAACATTGGCCCATTGATTAATTAGTATAGGTAAATCTCGATAAGATTGTATCCATTTTTTATATGTACTCCAAATAATCGCTTCGGATGTCGGTCGAACAATTAATTCTTCTTCTAACTTAGCATTAGGGTCAACGATTAATTTACCTTTATTATTCGGGTCATCAATTAATCGATGGTGCGTAACAACAGCACATTCTTTGGCAAAACCTTCTGCATTTTTTTCTTCTGCTTCAAATAAACTTTTCGGAATAAAAATGGGGAAATAAGCATTTGAATGACCTGTTTCTTTGAATTTTTTATCCAAAACGTCTTTCATTTTTTCCCAGATTGCATAACCATAAGGTTTTATCACCATACAACCTCTAACTTCAGAGTTCTCTGCCAAGTCAGCACGAGAAACAACTTCATTGTACCATTTTGAATAATCTTGTTCGCGTGTTGCGTACTTTTTTGCCATTTTTTTTCAAATTTATTGAATCGGAAACAAAAATAGTAAAAACACGGACAAATTAAGAAGAAAATATTAATTCTTCATTCGAACAACTTCGGCAAACGTTTTCTTCTGAACCTTACTCTCAATCCAAGAAAGCAAATCAAAATATTCAAAAATAACACGTTCATGATGATCATTTAACAACTCTATGACTTCCTCTTTCATTTTTTCAAAGACCTCAAATTGACTTGATTCAATGGTTGTTTTTGATAGTTTACGAATGTGTTTTATACATAGCATTTCAATCTTATATGCTCTATCTTGTTTTGATAGGTATCGGTTCGTCGAACGAATTATATATTCTAGAAAGTCATAATTTTCCAATTCGAAATGAATGATGAGGTTCATCAAACGTGAAAAGCTATAAATATCTTGACGGAGCATGGAGTTATTGTCATTTAATACATCATTAATGTATTGCAAAGAAGATTTAAAATCATTCGTTCCAAAAAAACTATACGCTTTATTGTACTTCAGAACAATCTCCATCTCTTTTGTAATATTCCCTTTCAATAACTTTTCCTCTTTATCTATCACAGGAATTAATGCTACACTCTTTTCAAATTCTCCTTTTTTGTGCAGTAAAACCAATTCCTGATTGTATGAGTTTGAGAAAATCTGAACAGCTATATCAATTGTTTTGAATCCTTTTTGAGATTTTAAACCTCTAATCTCTTCAATTAACGATTGAGCTTTTTCATAATCACCACTATCAATATAACATCTCAATAAATGAAATTGAGTCAAAACATACCTCTTTGATGACTCTAGCTTAACTTCAGGATTATTATCCAGAATTTCTTTCGTTTTATTAAAAAAGGTAAAGCTATCTGCGTAATTTCGAGTTGTGGCAGCACACAAACCTTTGATGTAGTAACAAATTGATGCCGCTTTGGATGAAATCGCCGTATTTTTCCCTTTAATTAAATGATTGTTTGCTATTTCAGCAACCCGTTCTTCCTCTTCTTGACTTCTTGTAAAACCTCCACTTCTAAAGATTAAGTTAATTTTCGCATACAGAACCATGTACTCGGCTAAATTTCTCAATCGAGCAATGACCATCTCTTCCTCTTCGACTAACTTGTCAATATTTACAGAAAAAACACCAGATTCATACGAAGATTCGATGAGTTTTTTCTCCCAATTGATTAATTCAAACCAATAATAAAATTTTTCGTATTTCTTTGCTGTATTTTTTGAGCGGGAAACGAATTTTTCACATTCTTTATACAATGCCTTTTGGTAGAGAATCTCGATATTTTTGATATCCTGTGCAAGAACGCCCTCCATGGATTGTTCGCTATAAAACATTCTTAAACTTTTCAGGACAACCTTATAAAGATGGTTTTTTTCCGAAGGCAGGTGTTTGATAAATACTTCACCTTCAAAATCTATTTTTAATTTTGATTCATCATAAATTGGCTGTTTTTCAATATAATCAAACAATTTTAAATAATTCTTAGCACCCGATTGGAGCGAAGATGTTAGCTTGAAAAATCTTTTTTCCGATTTACTAAGTGATTTTATTAAATTAAAAAGATCAGTTGATGGCTTCATGATTTGTGTATTCTTGTATTCCTAACGCTAAAATTAACACTTTTAAAACAGATTTTAGAATAATTATGAAATAAGTCCACTAATTTCTATCCACTACTCATTTATTTAGAGCAATCTGTAGTAAATTACAATTAAATGGTACATCAATCTACTACGATTCTTTTTTCAAGACTTTTGCATCAAAAATAAATGTTGCAAATGGGAGCAAAGAAGCAATTAGTCCTGTAAATATTTTTCCAATTGACCATTTCTTATCAACACCAACAAAAATTACCCACAAACAGTACAGAATAAACAATAGACCGTGTATATAACCGACAAATTTATTTGGCCAAATAATATCTAAACCATATTTCAACGGCATCGTTAAGCCAAACAATAATAAATAAGAAACCCCTTCTGCAATTGCTAACATTCTCAATTGACCTATTCTTGTTTTTAAATTCATTTTTCTTTTAGTTTTTGTTTTAATAATTGAATTTCATCCCTCAATCGAGCAGCTTCTATAAAATCAAGCTCTTTTGCAACTTTTGCCATCTTCTTCTGTGTATAATCAATGGATTTCTGCAACTGTTCCTTTGTCATATACTGGACTACTGGGTCTGCAGCTAAAGATGAGATATTATTGTATTCATATTGAGTTCCTTCATTCTCTTCTCCGGGCTTCGATGTATTTAACATTGACTTGGTCGATTTCGTTAAGCCGGTTGGTGTGATTCCGTGTTTGGTATTGTATTCTTCTTGTATTTTTCTTCGGCGCATTGTTTCGTCAATAGTTCTTTGCATCGACTTTGTAGTTTTATCGGCATACATAATCACGCTACCATTTACATTTCTAGCCGCCCGTCCAACGGTCTGTACCAAAGACCTTTCATTTCTCAGAAAACCTTCCTTATCTGCATCAATTATTGCCACCAATGAAACTTCTGGCAAATCTAATCCTTCTCTCAAAAGATTCACGCCTATTAAGACGTGAAACTCCCCCAAACGCAATTGACGAAGAATTTCAACCCTATCCAAAGTATCCACTTCAGAATGAATGTACTGGCAAAGAATCCCCAATCGATCGAGGTATTTTTGCAATTCTTCCGCCATTCTTTTGGTTAAAGTCGTTACTAAGACTCTTTCATCAACAGCAATCCGTTTATGAATTTCTTCAATCAAGTTGTCAATTTGATTCTTACTCGGACGAACCTCAATCAGAGGGTCGAGCAATCCTGTTGGGCGAATAACCTGCTCTACGACCACTCCTTCTGAACGTTCCAGTTCATAATCTGCCGGTGTAGCTGAAATATAAATCGTTTGTTGCATTAAAGATTCAAATTCTTCAAACTTCAACGGTCGGTTATCCATTGCTGATTGTAGACGGAAACCATAATCAACTAAATTTAATTTCCTTGCTCTGTCTCCACCATACATCGCTCGAACTTGCGGCAAAGTAACATGGCTCTCATCTACTACCATTAAAAAATCATCGGGAAAATAATCCAACAAGCAGAACGGTCGCTGCCCAGGTTCTCTTGCATCAAAATATCGTGAGTAATTTTCAATACCAGAACCATACCCTAATTCTCGAATCATTTCCAAATCATATTCAATTCGTTCCTTCAAACGGTTGGCTTCTTCAATTTTTCCTTGCTTTTTAAATTGTTCCACTTGCACAACCATATCCTCACCAATCATATCAATGGCATTTTTTGTGGTATCAGGACTTGTAACAAAAATATTTGCGGGATAAATACTTATTTCTTCAAAAGTTTCAATTCTATCTGAAGTTTCAGGATCGATAGAAGAAATGGAATCAATTTAATCGCCCCAATATTCAATTCTCAAAGCATAATCTGCATAAGCTAGGAAAATATCAACCGTGTCTCCTTTTACACGACAAGTTCCACGTTCAAAATTCTCTGTTGCTCTCGAGTAAAGATTTTCTACTAATTTGAACAAGAACTTATTTCTCGAAAGTAAATCTCCTTTTTTTATATGAAGAATACTTTTGGCAAATTCAACAGGATTCCCGATTCCATAAATACACGAAACAGAAGCAACAACAATCACATCTTTCCTTCCAGACAACAATGATGAAGTAGCAGAAAGTCTTAGTTTTTCAATTTCGTCATTAATGGCTAAATCTTTCTCTATATATGTTCCCGTAATTGGCAAATATGCCTCAGGTTGATAATAATCATAATAAGACACAAAATATTCCACAGCATTATCCGGAAAGAATTGTTTAAATTCACCATACAATTGTGCCGCAAGTGTTTTATTGTGTGAAAGAATTAATGTCGGTCGCTTTACCTCCTGAATTACATTTGCAACCGTAAAAGTCTTACCTGACCCCGTTACTCCTAACAAAGTTTGAAAAGGTGCCCCATCGTTTAAACCTTGCACCAATTCTTTGATTGCCTGAGGCTGATCGCCTGTTGGTGAAAAATTTGAAACCAATTTAAAATCCATTTCGCAAATTTAGGGAAATAACTTAAGGAGACGTGAGATTGAGGTGGTAGATTTGAGGGTAAATACGTGTCCACTTCAACAAGTTAAAAATTCAAACTCAAAACTCAAACTCTTACATTTCTAAAACTATCCTTACATTTGCACCATGAAAATTGACCAACAAACCATTGATGATTTAGAATTCCCTATTATTCGAGGTTGGTTGAGTAATTTTGCCATTTCAGAAACGGTAAAGGAAAAATTTTCAACTTTAACCCCAATATCGGATCGTGAAAGAATAATTAATTCCTTAAAAAAGGTCAATGAACTTCTTGCTATACGTACAGAAGGAGAGACATTCCCGAGAGTTGAATTTGAGGAATTACACGAAGAAATAAAACTCTTACCAATAAAAAATGCTGCAATTCATTTGGAGGGATTCATGCGAATTTATTCCGCTTCACTTTTGGTTAATCAATTCATTTTCTTTTTTAATAAAAGAGAAAATGAATACCCTTTGCTAACCGAAATCACGACAAAAGCATATTTCACCAAGGAAATCATTGATGCAATTCAATTGGTTTTTGATAAACATGGAAACGTAAAGGATGAGGCTTCTGAAGAATTGGCTATGATTCGAGGGCAAATCAAACAAATAAAAAAACAAATCAATCGAAACTTTGACAAAGAGGTTCGAAAACTTCTAAAAGACAATATCCTAGGTGACACCAAAGCAACTTTTATTAATGGCAAAAGAGTTTTAGCCGTTTTAGCGAGTCATAAAAGAAGAGTACCAGGCACTGTCCTTGGCTCGAGTAAAACAGGTAATTTCACCTACATTGAACCATTCGTTAACGCTTCATTGAATAATGAATATGAATTATTGCTTGATGATGAGCGCAAAGAAATATTTCGTATTCTTCAAGTATTAAAGCAAGAACTTTTTGAACACATCGAACTCATTCGAAGTTACCAAGAAATTTTGGTTGAATTTGATTTCATCAATGCCAAGTGTAGATTAGCAATTGATTTAGAAGCATGCTTGCCAAGCATTCAGGAAGAATTAGAAATAGAGCTCATCGATGCATTCCACCCTATCCTACTGAAGAACAACAGAGCGCTCAACAAGAAAACACTTCCTCAACACATTGGAATGAATAAATTTTCCAGAATGTTGGTTATTTCTGGTCCGAATGCTGGGGGGAAAAGTATTACACTGAAATCAATAGGGATTCTTCAGTTAATGATACAATCTGGTTTGCTCGTGCCTGTTCATCCAAACAGTAAAATGTGCTTGTTCCAAAATATTTTGAGCGATATTGGCGACAATCAATCTATTGAAAACGAACTAAGTACTTATTCTTACCGTTTAAAAAGAATGAATTACTTTCTTAAAATCTCTAATCGAAAGACATTATTATTACTCGATGAATTTGGAACAGGTTCTGATCCCGATTTAGGTGGAGCATTAGCAGAGGCAATTTTCGAAGCTTTGTACAACAAGAAGAGCTATGCGGTAATCACGACACATTATAATAACATCAAACTGAAGGCAGACACATTGCGTAATGCCGTGAATGGAAGTATGCTCTTCAATACTGAAACACTCGAACCTAAATATCAATTTTCAATCGGACAACAGGAAGTTCTTTTACTTTTGAAGTTGCGAAAATGAATGGTATACCGGACGAGTTAATTGAAGAGGCAAAAAGTAAATTGAGCGACAATAAGGTGAAAATGGATCGCCGTCTTAACGAACTTCAGAAAGAAAAATCATACTTAAATCGATTAAATAAAGAGCATATAAAAGCTCAAGACTTAGCATCAGAAGCTCTAACACATTATACAGAGAAGAAAGATT
>JAJRQQ010000107.1 GCA_024280155.1 Bacteroidota bacterium | reverse complement strand
TTTATCAATGGCTTTTCCAACGGCAAAAATTTCAATGTTTCTCTCTCTAAATTTCTTTTCGTACAAAGTTTGAAGTTTTGGAGTTACTTTCTTACAATGTCCACATTCTGGATCCCAAAAGTAGAGAATCGTATATTCTGCATCTATGCTATAAAAATCTCTCCATTGTACATCTGTTGTGTCACGAAGAATAATATTTGGAGGTTTTACTCCCATCACAAGATTGGTTTGCTTTTGTGCTTTTTCACAAAGTTTTTCTAACTTATCTTTCTTTACCCAGCTTTCTTCAGGGCGAACACCGTCTCCACAGTAGTATCTTTTTGCCATGTAAACGAAAACCTTATCCATTCCCATGATTTTACTCTTCTCAAAATTACTAGTAATCCAAGAAACGTTGTATTGATACATATCAGAATTTGGCACCATTTGATCACATAAATTAAAAGCATATTTAATCACAGTGTCCCAATGTTGAACCATCATTTTTGGACTAAAATATTTCTCAAGTTTACTATGATAAATAGGGGTTCGAACCAAACGGTCATCGTTCAAGTCTACATTGTCAAAGTAATGAGTTCTATAATAATTGAATCTAAAGTTAGAATCAATCATATTTCCATTTTCATCAAGTGGAGCTTCGGGGATTTCAATTTCCATGGACATTTTAATAATTCTAGCGACCAATAAGTCCCAATGATTATCGACGATATTTTGTTGGTATTCTTTGACTTTTTTTGTTGCAGCATCAATAGAAGCAGTCAATTGTTTATATTCTTCTGAATCTTTTGCTACATTTTTTCGTTGCTCAATGATAGAAGTGGTTTTCATTCGTTGAGTATTGATGAACTTAATATAATTCAAAAAGATTTTGTTCTCTTCGGACTTCTTTACTTTTGCTAAATTATTTAAGTTTTTGACGTCAGACTCAATATAAACTTCTTCGTTATTGTAAACAAATTCTAACATTTTTTGACCAGGAAGAAATAAAGCGAGTACGCCCGGTTCTTGTTTCGACCCATCAAAAGTGACCACACCTTTTTTTATCTCGGCAGTATCTGCATAATAAAGTCCTTTTCCAAAATACTTTACCAAATGAACGGTTGTGTCTGCTTGGCCTGTTATTTTAAATTTTAAATTTTGGTTAAACCCAAAGAATGAAATGGAAATAAAAATGATTGTATATAGTAACTTCATATTTTTATATTTTGTTTAAATATATTCTAATTTTAGACGTAAAAAATTCTGAAAAGTGTCTTTAACATTTTTTTAACTTCTAAAACTCTGCCAAAATTTCTTTTTTAGCTGTTTTTTGACTCACAATAATAAATAAAAAGTATGCCAAGCAAAGTGAGAAAATACTTAAAATACTAATTTCGGTACTTAGATTTAGTCCGCCAGATGAAAAAATGCGATCTATAAAGAATTTAAAAATAAAGAAAGTAATTGCAGAAAGAAGTGCAATGATTCCAAAAATTTTAATGAAATACGTTCTGAAAAGGTGAATGATTTTTTTAGGAGGATAACCTATTCTCATCAGTGTTCGAACTTCGTAGGAATTTTTAGAAATGAGTAATTGTAAAAATTGAATCAGTACCAAACCAGAAAGAAAAACTGCAATCATTGAGATTCCGAGAACCACAGAAAATAGGGTAGAGACAATGCTTTTTAATCGACCGACAATCATTTGGTCATTCTTCGCAGCCAATCCTTTTTTCTTTAGAATTTCTTCAATTTTTCCAAATTGATTTTCTTTTCCTGAAATTATAATTTGTGTAATGAGTTGTTCTTTTCCGTTTGAAAAATAGGTATTTCCGTATTCCATGTAGGATTCAGGAACAAGAATAGATGAAACAGTATTGGTAAAACCAATGATTTTTGCATCTACTGCTTCTTTTTTACCTTTCCTTTTTAATGTGATTTTGAATTTAATTTGTTTTGCGATGTCATCAGAAACTTGCGGAATTCCATTTGCACTCATAAAAGTATTGAGCATAACGAGAAAATCACGTGGCATGATGATGGGCAATGTTTTTTGTTCAGGAGACCAGTTCCAATTCTCTGTTTTTACATCTAAGAATTTTGGATGGATAGATTGAATGAAAATGTCAGAACTGAAATAGGGAACTAATTCGTCGTTGGTCTGAAAATAAACATCAAAACTATTGGTGATAACAGGTTGAACTTCTGTAATGAAAGGTAGCTTTCTAAGCTTATCGATTTCCTTTTCAGTAAAATCAGTTTTGGTTAAGCCAAGAGAAGTGGAATTACTGACTCTCTTTTGAACAACAATTGTATTTGGTCCTAAGATGTCATTTCCTTTTCCGTATTCATTAATTTTTACTAAATAATGAATGGAAGTAAGTAAGAATGTCATTCCTAAAAAAGCACCTGTTATCGCGATGTATAACTGTTTTTTATTCTGGTTTTTGAAGAGTAATTTTTCGAGCATCCTTAAAGTTTTAATTCTACATCGAAGTTAAAATTGAAATCATCGTTCAATGAAGTTAGAATAACTCCTGCATTTTCTTTTTTAACTTCCTGTGTAATCATTTCCATGCAAATCTGAGCATTTTTCTCATCCAAGTGAGAGAAAGGTTCGTCGAGAATAATCCACTCGAATGGTTGTGAAAGTGCACGAATGATTGCAACTCTCTGTTGTTGCCCCATAGAAAGTGTACCGCATGATTGGTTCCATTTATCTTTTATGCCCATTAAATCTAATTCGTTTAATAAATCGGATTCACTTTTTTTATTTGTTAATTCATTTTTGAGAAGAAGATTTTCTTTCACCGATAACTTAGGAAACAATTGCAAATCTTGAAAAACAACACTTATTCTTTGCTGACGAATATTTGTCCATTCTTCAATGCTAAGTGATTTGATATTTTTGTCATCATAGTAAATAGATCCGTCATAATCATTTCTCAAACCAAACACTGTTGATAGAAAGGTTGATTTCCCTTTTCCACTAGAAGCGTTGAGTAATATTTTTGTTTGAGGTTCTAGAATTGTTGTTTGTCCCCAAATACTTTCTTTCCCATGTTGAATAGAGCGTAATGGGTTAGGCATGATATTTTCTAATTTTATCTGCATGCTTAATTGACTTGGGAATTTAATTCAGTTAAAATTTTACGCACAACTTGTTCGACCGAAGAATAATCGATCCAAATAGCTTCAGAATGTCGTTTAAACCAAGTGATTTGTCGTTTCGCATAGCGACGAGAGTTTTGTTTAATCAACTCAATTGCTCGATTTTGAGAAATATTTCCATCAAAATAATCGAATAATTCTTTATAACCAACAGTATTGAGAGAAGAAAGGTTTCTATAATGTTGAACATTTTGAGCTTCAGCTATTAATCCTTCTTTAATCATAATATCAACACGTTGATTGATTCTGTCGTAGAGAATTTCTCTTGGATGATTTAAGACAAATCGAATAATTTCAAATGGACGAGGAGAAGGTTTATCTTGTCTTAACTCAGAATATTTTTTACCACTAATTCGTATTGCTTCAATGGCACGAATGATTCGCATTGGGTTTTGCTGGTCAACCTGATTGAAATATTCTTCATCTTTTTCTTTGAGTTCAGAAAGGAGTGGGGAAAGACCATTTTTTTCAAATTCTTGTTGAATTTGTTCTCGTACTTTTTTAGAAGATGGAATCTTATCTAGCCCAACACACAAAGCATCAATAAACATTCCCGAGCCACCAACAAGTATTATTTTTTCATGATTTTCGAACTCTTTTTCTAAAACTTGAAGTGCTTCTTTTTCGAATTGAGCAGAAGAAACCTCATCTTTTAATGAATGAGAATCAATAAAATAGTGTTTTACACCTTGTTGTTCTTCTTTCGTTGGTTTCGCAGTTCCAATGGCAATTTCTTTGTAGAATTGACGAGAATCAGCCGAAAGAATGACTGTCTTCAATTGTTGAGCAAGTTCAACACTTACTCCTGTTTTTCCACTCGCAGTTGGACCTTCTATGACAATTAATTGCTTTTTCATTGAACGATAAAAGTACAGAAATCATTCATATTTTGACACCCATTCTAAATATCTTTCTGTTACATTTCTGACATAGTTGTAGGTGATTTTGGTTTTCATCATTCCATGTCGAACAACTTCATCTTGATAATACTCTTTTTTAGATAGATTAAGTAGCATTACCTCAACATTATCG
>JAJRQQ010000014.1 GCA_024280155.1 Bacteroidota bacterium | reverse complement strand
TTGATGAAAAAGAAAGAAAAAATCAAGTCGAAACAATGCTTCCACGCGCTCTGATGAAAATCAATAATTCCTACAAAAGAAGTGTTTTGCAAACACAATGACGGAGCACTTTTGTGCAATTATTGTGATTTTCATCATTCACTCCCACACCAGCCCGCTGTTTCGACAGGCCAACGCACTTCTAGGTTTCGCTTCGAAATATTCATTTTGTTTGAAAAGACGTGGTTCCTCCCTTCGAATTAAAAATCATTACGAAGAACTAAAAGAGTGCATTCGTAAATTGAGCGGGCACCAAAACACCACAAAATTCGTAAATTTAAACAACTGTTTGAGGAGGAACGACGAGTTTTGTTTAAATTAGAATTGAGGATGATTTTGGTCGTTAAATTTATGACAGCACTAGACCTTTTTGTTACTTTTTTCGGCAATGGAAACCGAGTTTACGAGCTCATGAAGTCAAATGAAAATAAATAAAAAATTCTCTGAATAAAAAGTAAAGAAAGATTTAATTCTAATGTATGCAATATTTTATCGGACACTAATGATTATTTTTCTAACAATTCAACAATCAAGGATTCCAATTTACCCGAAGAAGGTCGAGCAGCGTCAGCATCAACAACTTTAAAATTTTCATCGAGCACGACATAACGAGGTATATAGCGAACCATCCAAGCACCAAATTGATCATAACCGTCTTCATCCACAAAGATGTTGTTGTTAAATCCTAAATCAGTAGCCATTTTTTCCCACGCTTTCTTTTTAGAGTAAACTCCCAAGCTGATAAAGTTTACTTTTTCGCCATATTGATCTTCGAGTTCTTTGAAAGCAGGCATTTCTGCTCGACAAGGAGCGCACCAAGGAGCCCCAAAATCAATGACAATAATTTTTCCTTTGTAGTGAGCAAGACTGATTCCTTTTCCTTTTAAATCAATTCCTTTAATGTCAATTCCTTCGGTACCTTTAAGATTGTTCATTAATTCAGCCATCATCAAATTCTCTTTAAATTCTTTTTTGAGGGCTGTTTTTGTTTCCTCATACTCTTTGATTAATTTGTCGCCATAAGATTTAAAATCTTCAATACTTTGATAATCATTTACAATTTGTATTAATCCATCAATTGAAAAATTAACGTAAGTATTAATTTCTAACGTATCTGCTTCTTCTGGCAAACTATATAATGTTTCTACAATTTTTTCTAATTCTAAAGCAAGTGTCTTGATCGCATTGTTCTTTTCTGCACCTTTCCCATAATATTGAATTGTTTCGTCAAAAATGGTTGTGTTTAATGTCATGTAAATCTCATCTTCAGGTTGAAGAAGTAGAGAAGTGGATTCGCTGCCATCGCTAAAAGATGCTTCTATTTGTTTTTCAAGTTCAAAACTCATAGAGAATGAACCATCTTTCTCTAACTTTGAATCTGCGACTTTTTCTTCTTTGAGCCTTCCATTTTCTTCTGTAACCGAATAAAGTGTCACTTTTTCTCCGGTTGGATTCGTGATTTTACCTTTAAAAGTCACATTATTTTGAGAAAATGACAGAAATGACAGCGACAGAATGACAAGAGTGAATAAATATTTCATTGTTTTTTGATGTTGTTTTTTTATTTCAACGAATCTAGGCACTTATTTTCAAGAATAAAAGGAGAATAAATCAATAACATTGGAAAGCTAAAAAAAACAATACTTGATTGGTTGAAGATTAACCAATTAGCTATGCGCGCATTCCTTTATTTTTTACAAATACCTCATTTACAAACTGTAAAAATTTGTTAAAAATGACATTTTGTGCAATATGTAAATAAGAATTGCGTTTAATATAAGAACAACACAAGTTGAGAAAGACAGAAAAATTGGCATACAATTTGAATGTCTGAAATCAACTAATGTAGTAGTTACTTTTCATAAGTAGTAGTAGTTTAGGTTTTGAACGGGAAGGATGCCAGTCTTTCCCGTTCATGTTTTATAAGCCTTTGTTTTCTTCTTACCTTTTCGTCTTTTAATAGACAAAATCCATTTTTTTCGCTTATTTTTGTAGGCTATCTCAATTGGGTAGAACAATACAATTATGAAGAACATTCGAAATTTTTGCATTATTGCACATATTGACCACGGGAAAAGTACGTTGGCAGATCGTTTATTACAAACAACAGGAACTATTTCTGATCGTGAAATGCAAAGTCAAGCTTTGGATGACATGGATATTGAAAGAGAACGTGGGATTACCATTAAGAGTCACGCGATTCAAATGAACTTCAATAAAGATGGAGTGGATTATATCTTGAATTTGATTGACACACCTGGTCACGTTGATTTTTCTTATGAAGTTTCTCGTTCTATAGCTGCTTGTGAAGGAGCTTTATTGATTGTAGATGCATCTCAAGGAATTGAAGCTCAAACAATTTCAAATTTATATCTTGCTTTAGAACATGATTTAGAGATTATCCCAATCCTAAACAAAATGGATTTACCGGGTGCTCAACCTGAAGAAGTGACCGATCAAATTGTTGATTTAATCGGCTGTGACCCTAGTGACGTTATTCCTGCTTCTGGGAAAACGGGTATGGGGGTTGATAAAATTTTAGACGCTGTTATTAAAAGAATACCTGCTCCGTCAGGGGATGAAAATGCTCCATTACAAGCTATGATTTTTGATTCTGTGTTTAATCCTTTTAGAGGGATTATAGCTTATTTCAGAATTAAAAATGGAACCATGAAAAAAGGGGAAAGAATTAAATTCTTAAATACGGGGAAATCGTATAAAGCGGAAGAAATTGGAATCCTTAAAATGGATTTACAACCTCGAAATGAAGTAAAAGCGGGTGATGTTGGTTATATTATTTCTGGAATTAAAAAAGCAGCTGAGGTTAAAGTTGGTGATACAATTACAACCGAAGAAAATCCAACGCAAGAAATAATTCAAGGATTTGAGGATGTTAAACCAATGGTTTTTGCTGGAATTTACCCTGTTGACACCGATGATTACGAAGAATTGCGCTTGTCCATGGAAAAATTGCAATTGAATGATTCTTCTTTGGTTTTCGAACCTGAATCTTCCGCAGCATTAGGTTTTGGCTTCCGTTGTGGATTCTTAGGAATGCTGCACATGGAAATTATCCAAGAGCGTTTGGAGAGAGAATTTAATATGACAGTTATCACGACTGTTCCCAATGTGTCCTACAAAGCATACATGCGTAAAACACCGGATACTGCTAAAATTGTAAACAATCCCTCAGAATTGCCAGATCCTTCTGGAATGGAGAGAATTGAAGAACCTTACATCAAAGCACAAGTAATTACAAAGTCGGAGTATGTTGGGCAGATAATGAATTTGTGTATTGAAAAACGAGGAGATTTAACGAATCAAGTATATCTTACTCAAGATCGTGTTGAACTTTCGTTTGAAATGCCAATGGGTGAAATCGTTTTTGATTTCTATGACCGCCTAAAAACAGTTTCCAGAGGGTATGCTTCTTTTGATTACCACCCAATTGGTTATAAAACATCAGATTTAATTCGAATGGATTTATTACTGAACGGAGAAATGGTGGATGCACTTTCTGCTCTTGTACATAGAAGTAACGCGTATGATTTAGGAAAGAAAATCTGTATCAAGTTGAAAGAATTGATTCCAAGACAACAATTCGAAATTCCAATTCAAGCAGCGATTGGTGCAAAAGTAATTGCCCGTGAAACAATCAAAGCTTTGCGTAAAGATGTTACTGCAAAATGTTATGGTGGAGATATTTCTCGTAAGCGTAAATTGTTGGAAAAACAAAAAGCAGGGAAGAAGAGAATGCGCCAAGTAGGTCGTGTTGAGATTCCTCAAGAAGCATTTTTAGCTGTATTGAAATTGAACGATTAATTTTTTTATTATCTTTAGTACTTACTTTTAAAACTTAACACTATGATGGGACTTTGGATTGTATTAGGAATCGGAGCAATTATTATCATTTGGTACATTTCTACCAACAATAAATTAGTTGCACTTAAAAATAATCGTGAAAATGCTTTTGCCGATATTGATGTTCAATTAAAACAACGTCATGATTTAATTCCGCAATTAATTCCAACTGTAAAAGGATACATGGATCACGAGAAAGAAGTGCTGACTAGAATTACAGAAGCACGTTCAAATGCCCTAAAAGCAAATTCTATTAATGATAAAATTGTTGCGGAGAATGAGTTGAATTCAGCGATGGGTGCATTCAATATTCAAGTTGAAGCTTATCCTGATTTGAAAGCTAGCAGTAATTTTATGCAATTGCAAAATGAAATTTCTGACATTGAAAATAAACTGGCTGCTGTCCGTCGTTACTTTAATTCCGCTACGAAAGAATTGAATACAGCCATTGAATCGATACCTTCAAATATTGTTGCTAACATGAAAAATATGACGCCTCAACCAATGTTTGATTTAGGTGTAACGCAACGACAAGAAATGGATAAGGCACCGGAGATTAAGTTTTAATTCTCCTCTCAATGAAGTTTATAGGACTTGAAACCCAAATTCGACGAAATAATTTTCGCTCGATGTTACTGTTATTGGCTTTTCCCGTCTTGATTTTTGGTCTTTTATACGGTTTTACTTTCTTTGGAAATGAATCAATTGATGAAGCCAACTCAATGTTTTTAGAACTGTTTCCTTTTGTTTCAATAGGTGTTGGAGTTTGGTTCATAATTGCCTATTTTTCCAATACAGGAATGATTAAACGGCAGACGAAAATGCATTCACTTTCTCGAAAAGAGAACATGTACATTTACAACCTCACAGAGAATCTTTGCATGTCGGTTGGAATGAAAATGCCAAAGTTATTTGTAATAGAATCGAGTGGTTTGAATGCTTTTGCTTCTGGAATTAATGAAAGAACCTTTGCTGTAACGATAACTAGAGGTTTAATCGAATATTTGGACGAAAAAGAATTGGAAGGAGTGATTGCACATGAACTTACTCATATCAGAAATAGTGATGTTAAATTGCAAATTGTCTCTATTATTTTTGTGGGTATTTTTAGTATTATCGTTGAGATTCTTTTCCGAGGAATGATTTATGGACGGAGAGGTAGAAGACGAAGCAGTAAAGATGATTCCGGTGGAGGAATGATTATTCTCATTGCATTAGCTTTTGCTGCCGTCGGATATTTTTTCTCCCTTTTATTTCGTTTTGCATTATCTCGAAAAAGAGAATACCTTGCTGACGCTGGAGCTGTAGAAATGACGAAAAATGCCAATGCGCTGGCCTCTGCTCTTCGTAAAATTTCAAGAAACCCAAAAGTGGAAGTTAAAAATAGTGGTATAAAAGAATTGTTCATCGATAATGGTGATCGTAAAAAAGGTTTTTTTGCTAAACTGATGGGAATTTTCTCCACACACCCTCCGATAGAAAAAAGAATAGAAATGTTGGAAAAAGGAATCTGATGTAGATCCTTACTTTTTCATTCTTCATTTTCCATTTTCATATTGATCCTGTCGAAATATCATTTTTAATTCCTTGTTTCGTATTTATCTTTTACTATATTTACTCTCTATCAAAAAGAAAGGGAAAGATGGAAGGAAACAAAATTTATAGAACAAAATAAAGAAAAGTGGAATCGCTTTGAAAAGTTGTATGAATCGAGTTCGAATAATCCGGAAGAATTGAGTGATCTCTACATGGACATCACCGATGATCTAAGTTATGCGCAAACTTTTTATAAACGAAGAACGGTTCGTGTTTATCTAAATAAGCTAGCACAAACGGTATTCACAGGTGTTCATAAACAAAAGGGAGAATCTTTTCGTCGGTTTTTTGATGTTTGGAAAACGTCTTTACCACTTGAAATTTATCGTTCACGTAAGAACTTACTTTTTGCATTAATTGCTTTTGCGGTTTACACCCTGATTGGAGTGATTTCAACCATGATTGACCCTGATTTTCCTCGGGTAGTTTTGGGAGATGCCTATGTGAACATGACTTTAGAAAATATTCAAAATGGAGATCCTCTTCGTGTCTATGAAACACACGACCAAATGGCAATGTTTGTTCAGATTACGACCAACAACATGAAAGTGGCTTTTTTGACTTTCTTCGTTGGTTTTATTTTGACGATAGGGACGCACATTATGATGTTTTACAACGGCGTCATGCTCGGCTCTTTTCAGTATTTTTTCTATTCGAAAGGACTGCTGATTACTAGTTTTTTAGGAATATGGATACACGGAGCATTTGAAATTTCTGCCATTGTTTTAGCAGCGGGGGCTGGAATCACTGCTGGTAATGGTTTGCTTTTCCCAGGGAGTTATTCACGTTTACAATCTTTGCAACTCTCCACTAAAAGAGGGTTGAAAATAATGCTAAGCCTAGTTCCTTTTATCATTGCAGCAGGGTTTTTAGAAAGTTTCGTCACTGCGAATTATCAAGATTTACCCGAATGGTCAAAATGGATGATCATTGTCTTTTCGTTTGCAATTATCCTGTTTTTCTATGTTTTTTATCCCATTTATGTAGCGAGAAAACATCCTGAATTATTAACCAAAGAAGAAGTTGGACACTTTAAACCTCAAGAAAAAGTAAATTTCAAGGTGATCCGTTCTGTCAGTGAAATTCTCGCAGAATCTTTCCGAACTTATCGATATATTTTTAGCAAATGGAGTCGAATTTTAACAACTTTAGTTCTTCCAATCATTATTGTTTTGGTTATTTTTCAGGACATTAATCATGCAAAACATTTACAAACACAATATTGGTTTGATTGGTCTTCGCAATTGAAATTCATGATGGGCTATGGATTTTACAACTTTCAAGATGTGATTGTTTTCATTGCATGGTCTTTTGTATTTGCACTCATTTTTGTAGGAATATTTTGGTCGGTTAAAACAGTTGAAATTAAATTCTCTTGGACTTCATTCTTCCTATATTTTAAGAAAAATATTTTTGGGGTTTGGTTCGGTAATCTTTTTATGTTACTCATCGTTACTCTTTTGCCATGGTATTTTCTTTTACCCTCAATTTTTATTCTCCCTTTCCTTTATTTGAATGCTGCAACAATGGGGTTAGACCAGGGAAGTTTTTTGAAAAAGGTAAAAAAAGGCTTTAAATTCAGTAAACATCATTATGGAAAATCACTCGGATTGCTATTGATTTTGATAGGTTTAGCTGCAATTATTTCTCAACCCATTGCTTTTGTTTTGAGTATTCATCAAGAATATACAGACGAACCTATAATTCGTGATTTTCTCGATATGGGGGCAGACTTCGTAAAAAGAGTGGCCGTGATTTATACCGATGATTATATGATTTGGAGCAATGTTGTTCGTCAAATATTCTACCTCATTTTTATCCTTGCATTACTACCTCTTTTCGCTTTAACGACCATTTTTGGTTTTTATTCTGAGAGAGAAGAGAATGAAGCAATTGGATTACGAGAACAATTCAAAAAGTTTGGAAAAAGAAGTAATGTAAAAGAAAACCCAGTAGATTTTGATTAGAAAACACCTCTATATTATTCTGTTACTTTATTCTTTCTCACTGTTTGGACAAACAAAGAAGGTGTGGGAATCAGAAAAAGACTTCTTGGAATACCGAAAACAAGATCGATATAAAGGACCGGACGATTGGTCTGGAATTTCTCCTTCAAGTTTTGATGAAGAGGATTATATCATTCCGAACAAACAAAATTCTTCAACCAAACCATTAAAATACAATCCACAACAATTAGAACAAGACCGTTCGGGAAGAAAAAATACGTATGGACAAGGGGGAGATAATTCAACTGTTTTAGACCCCCGAGTTGAACGACCAGACCCGATAGAATTACCGGATATTGATCCGCCAGACATTGATGCCCCCGACATTGATTTCCCAGATTGGAATTGGGACATTAGTTCTTGGGGTGGTTTTTTTAAATGGTTACTACTGTTAATTGTTCTTGTAGGACTGTTTTTTCTTGTATACTTTATTCTTAAGAATAGAAAGCCATCTAATCCTTCGGTTGTTGTAGATGTTGAGGATAAATGGAATCCTGAAACTGTTACGAAAACAGAATTGGAACTTCGTTTAGAAGAAGCGATAAGCAGAGAAGACTTTAGAGAATGTATTCGTATATATTTCACGTTTATTCTCAAAGAATTGATTCAAAAATCATGGATTCACTGGAAAAAAGAAAAAACCAATCATCATTATGTGATGGAAATGGCGAAACAACCTGACGCATTGGAATTCAATGAATGCGTTCGGATTTACGACTTGGTTTGGTACGGTGACTATAAAATTGATCGAGAAATATATGAGCTATTGGTTCCTATATTAGAAAATTTTTACAAAAAAGTAGAAGCGAAGAATGACTAATCGAACTAAAATAGGATTGATTGCTGGTGTCATTGTTTTAATGGGGTTGACATTTCTACTTTTTTCTTCGGGAGGAGGGAAAAGAACACCTCATAAAGACACGTATATTTCTTCCAATTGGACCAATCAATACGGTTTGTTAGACAAAAATCCTTACGGACTATATTTATTAACTACGTTAACAAAAGCACATCTTGATACTACGAAAAGAGCATTAGTTGCAAATGATATCGATGTTTTTGATTCTCTTTTATTAACAGACTCCCCTAAAACATATTTTTTTACAGGGAATCGATTTGGACTTTACACCAATGAATTTGAACGTCTAATAGAAAAAGTAGAAAAAGGTTCTGATTTGTTTTTAGCTTACGATGGAATTACGGAGAATATTGAACAACAATTATTTGATTT
The DNA here is from genome assembly GCA_024280155.1 of Bacteroidota bacterium. Classification (GTDB taxonomy): domain Bacteria; phylum Bacteroidota; class Bacteroidia; order Flavobacteriales_D; family Crocinitomicaceae; genus UBA4466. The sequence goes on along the minus strand of JAJRQQ010000014.1, from coordinate 14,362 downwards.
TGTAGACATGAAATTTGACTATTCTGCTCAAATCAAGATTACAACGAAGCGAAAAAGTTATACCATGTTCCATCTTTTTCAAAATGATACGGTGGCACGAGATTGGAAGTTTTTTGGTAATTCCAACACTTTTAAACCTTATCGACCTCTTTCTTGGTTGAATGAACAAGATAATTTGATTGAAATTCCTCACGGAAAAGGGAAGATTATTCTCTGTTCTACACCCAATGTCTTTTATAACTATCAACTAAAAACGGATGATGGATTTCATTATGCACAATTTATTTTGAATCATATCTCAAAAAAACAAGACATTGTATTTCTTGAATTTGGGCGTTTATCGGAAGATTACGATGATTTTGAAGAAGAACTTGGAGAAGGAGAGGACGACAGCTATTTAAGGTTACTGTTTACAAATCCTCCTCTTTTGAAAGCGATGCTTCTCTCTCTATTTGCATTGTTGCTCTATGCTATTTTTCGATCGAAAAGAGTTCGACCAATCGTTCCTTATTTGGACGGGAAAAAAGATATGACACTTGCATTTGCGGATACTATAACGTCAATTTACTTTAACAAAAGAGATCCTTACACATTGTTGCAAGTTCAACGACGAAACTTTTTCACCATGGTTCAGAAACATTTTTATTTGGACTTAAATCGAGGTGATCGAGAGAATGTTTTGAATTCTTTGGCGGAAAAGAGCAATTACGACAAAAGAGATTTGGTTGAATTACTCGAATTTTTTGAAACAAAAACAGTTTCAGAGGTTAATGAACATTATTTAGCGAAAGTTTTAGGTTTGCAACATGAGTTTTATAGAAAAACAGGTATTATTTCAGGTAAAATTAACGAAAGAACACAGAAACTGAAACAAACCTATAGAAGGTCTTTACTATTGCCTTCTGTTTTTATTCTAGGAGGAATTATTATCGTCATCACTGGTTTGTATTTACTTATGAATTCTTATGGCGGTGGAATTGCTTTATGGCCACTTGGAATTCTATTGTTTTTATTAGGGAATGCTAGAATTTCAAACCCATATTTAATTGTAGAAAACGACATTTGGACGGTTTTTTCACCTTTTGGTAAGAAAATAGAGGTTAAGAAAGAGAATATCATTGAAATTGAATTGTTAAATTCGGGGGTAATTATTTACCTCCAAAATCAACGTAAAATAATTATTAACTATTGGGAATTGAGTCGCTTCGATGAGCAACATTTCAAACGATTCATTACTCAATTTCAAACGGAAGAAAGATGACAAACGACGAAAATTATATGCCAAAAGAGGAGAATGAGAACATCAATTCTCCAAACGAAGAAGCGAATAATGAAGAAAAATTGGAAGAGGTAACCCCAGAATCTGCGGATGAATTTGGTTTTGAGCGCAAAAATCAAGAATTGTTGTGGGTTTCACAAAAAGTAAGTGAGGTCAGAACTGAATTGAGTAAATACATCATTGGACAAACGGAAATGGTGGATTTATTGATGACGGGAATTTTATCGAATGGACACATTTTGCTTGAAGGAGTTCCTGGAGTAGCCAAAACACTTTCAGCAAAGGTGCTATCAAAAGCGTTGGATGTCGATTTTTCTCGAATTCAATTTACACCAGACATGATGCCGTCAGATGTGATTGGTACGTCGGTATTTAACTCAAAAGAATCTACTTTTTCCTTTAGAAAAGGACCTATTTTTTCAAATATCGTTCTCATTGATGAAATCAATCGTGCACCGGCAAAAACACAAGCCGCATTGTTTGAAGTAATGGAAGAACGTCAAATCACGTACGATGGTGAAAGATATTTGATGAGTTTTCCTTTCATTGTTATTGCCACTCAAAATCCAATTGATCAAGAAGGAACGTATAATTTACCTGAAGCTCAACTGGATCGATTTTTATTTAAAATTAAGTTAGATTATCCGGAATTATTAGAAGAAGAAGAAATCTTACACCGTTATAAGAATGAAATTGCTGCGCCAAGCTTGGATGAAATTAAGGCTGTATTCTCCGCGGAGGAAATAGCAAAAATTCAAAAAGCTGTGAGTGAGGTTATCGTAGAAGATAGTTTGGTTAAATACATCGCACTTTTGATTCACAAAACGAGAAATCATGGAAAAATATTTTTGGGAGGTTCGCCTAGAGCATCATTATCAATTATAAAATCAGCAAAAGCAATTGCGGCAATTAGAGGTAGAGATTTTGTAACCCCGGAAGATATTCAGTATGTTGCAATCCATGTGTTAAATCATCGATTAGTTATGACACCAGAAGCTGAAATGGAAGGGGTTCTATCAGAGGATGTTGTCAACGATATTATTAAAATGGTGGAAGTTCCACGTTAAAATAAAGAATTGAAAATTTTCAGCAAGATATATCTAACACAATGGTTTTTTATTCTTTTAGTAGGAATAATCATACTCTATGTCATGGCTTTTTCTATGCCGTGGTTGGAATTCATTGCTAATATTTTGCTCGGTTCTCTTTTGGGACTAACACTCATAGATGTCATTCTTGTCTTTAGTGGTAAAACACCTTTGGTAGTAGAAAGAACGGTTAATAATAGATTAAACCTAGGAGATGAAAACAAGGTTCAATTAAAGATTCAAAATACAATCTCCCAACCGATTCATTTTACCTTAGTTGAAGGTTATCCTGTTGAAATGCAGGAAAGGTCAAAAACATATAGTGGTGTTTTGATGAGCAACCACACGAAAGAATTTTCCTATTCATTTACACCGAAAAGGCGGGGTGATTATGAATTTGGTTCAGTGTTTATTCTCATCCGTTCTATCTTTTTCCTTTCTTCACGAAGAATTATCATAGACTTAAAAGAAACTGTAAGCGTTTATCCATCGGTCTTGCAGTTGAAAAAGTATGAATTACTGGTTTTTCAACAACAGAAAGTAAGTTCCGGAATAAAGAAAATCAGAAGATTAGGAAATAATAGTGAGTTTGAGCAAATCAGAAACTACGTTCAAGGGGACGAATTGAAGAAAATTAATTGGAAAGCAACTAGTCGTAGAAACGAGTTGATGATTAATCAATACCAAGAAGAAAAATCACAAAGTGTTTATTGCATCATCGATAAAAGTCGTAGCATGCAAATGGAGTTTGATGGATTATCTTTATTGGATTACGCCATCAATTCTAGCCTTGTTTTTAGTAACATTGCCCTGAAAAAAGGAGATAAAGCGGGGTTGATTTCTTATTCAGATAAAATAGGTACACTTATACCTGCTGACCGTTCTGGTGGACAAATGAGGCGAATACAAGAGGCGTTATACAATCAAAAAACACATTTTAAAGAAGGGAATTATGAATTACTTTTTCAAACCATTCGGAGAAAGGTAAAATCACGTTCATTATTATTGTTGTACACTAATTTTGAAACAGAATTTTCGATGCGAAGAGCCATGCCTTATTTGAGAAAATTGAATCAAAAGCATATTCTAGTTGTAGTCTTTTTTCAGAACAGTGAGTTGCAAGAATTGGCATTTCAAGACGTAAAAACAGCACATGACGTTTACCAATCTACCGTAGCTGAGAAGTTAATCTCAATGAAATCAAAAATTGCGAAAGAATTGAAACAGAATGGAATTCAAACAGTTCTTACTTTTCCGGATGATTTATCAATCAATACGATTAATAAGTATTTAGAATTAAAAGCAAAAGGGTCGATATAGAACTTTGTTGAATAAGAGTAATTATCTCTCTTCGAATTCATAAACGTATTCTACACTACTTTTTGTTATTTTCACTTTTAATTCTTTGTCTTTTAGTCGAATTATTTCATAACTATCAACATTACCATCTGAATCCGTGATAAGAATATGTGATTTATCGTTATCAAAAGCCCAATTACCATCGTTTGCTGTTGAAATACCCAAAAAAGCACTACGGACCGTAACAGTTTCATTGTCACGAATATCCATTTCTGTAACAAGGTTCAGGTAGGTGATGTCGTTTCCGTTTGATGTGAGTATTTTTATTTTCCAATCATTGACCATGCGTTGTTTTTTTGTCAACACGGTAAATTTTGAACCTTCTTCATATTGGCTAAAAGAAGGAAAAGAGAATGCTAAAAATGAAAATAGAATGAGGGGTAGAATCGATTTTTTCAATGTGTAATTTGTTCATTGATTATTACAAATTTACACTAAAAAACTATTTTCTTTTACGATAAACGGTTAAATTCCTTGATAAAGTATTGTTAAATTCATCTCGAACTAACACATGGTAAGTGCCTGATTTTAAGTTTCGGATGTTTAATATTTCACGATTGTAACCATCAATTTGTTGAACGGTTTTTAGCAAAACAATTTCTCCACCCTCATCCAGTATTGTAATTTTTCCTCGCGAAATAATCATTGAGTCATAAGACAATAACATTTGCTTATTTGCTTTTCCTTTAATGGGTATCAACAACATATTTTGTAGAATGGGTTGGTTGATTTCAACGATATCAAGAACTTCAATATTTCCATTCTCACCTATCCATGATATTCTGAAAAATTCTTCCGGACCTTCGGCAAAATTTATTTCTGAAATCGAATAGGTATGTTGCTCTTCGTGCGTACCAATTGATTCGATACGTGTTAATTTTCTCCATTCTTTTTTGTCGATTGACTTTTCAATAATAAAATAGCCGTTCTTTTTCTCCGCTCTAACATTCCATTTAAAGTGGACAATTTTTTTGGCCAACGTTGCGTTGAAATTACACAGAATCACGGAAGAATTTTGCACACTATCTCCTTCTGCGAAAGAAAAAGATTTCAAAGACATAAAAAGACAATACAGTATTAAAATGGAACGGATCATAATTCTTGTTTTTACAGTGTTAAGATAGTCATTTAAATTAGGGTTTTTTGCTTAAACAAGCAGTTTGTTGCTATCAATGAATATTTTGGACTTTTCAAAGAACATTTATGCTTGCACAGTAAACATATTAAACATGATGAAAGTCACTTTTTTTAATGATATATGTCATTTCTTGAAGGCTAAAATTGTTTGAATTTAGTGTTTTTAATAATCGATAGATAAAAAGAAGTAAAAATGGGACAATCAAATGAAATAGGCGTATTTAAAGAAGCAACTTTTAATCGTTTTGGACTAACTTCAGCGATATTATTAATTGTTGGGTGTTTAGGTGGAATTACAGTAGGTTTAGGAGCTGTCGATAATATTTTCGCATTAATTTTAGTCGTAATGCTTACCATGACGACTCTATCTTTATTGTTAGCTTTGGCGCCAATGAAATATATTATTAACGTTGGTATCGTTGCAGTATTGGTTGATGTGATTTTGATTACGTATTATGTTTTCACATAATCCTTCAAGGAAATAAGATTTTAATCCCTACTTCGAAAGAAGTGGGGATTTTTTTGTTCCTAAAGTCGAGTTTTGTAAAAAAGGTGACTTGGAAAAGTGTAGTCTTGAGTTGTTGGTGCGGCTTTCGCATCTTCTCACTTAAACTACCCCACATTATTTCCCAAAGGCGCAGAAACAATTTTAAAACACAGAGTGTTCAATTCTTCTTTTGATAATTCGTCTACTCTTTTTTTGCTAATAAAAGGATGGATATGCACATAACTTTTTCCTGGACGTGCATTTGAGAAAAAACTTTCAGGTTCACCAAGTAATTCATAATTGTTCATAAAAGTAATTGGAACAATAGGGACTTTAGCACTTTTTGCCAATTGAAAGGCACCGTTTTTAAAAGCAATCATTTGAGGCAAATTTGTGTCTGGGATTTCACCTTCAGGGAAGATCATCAATGACCATCCTTTCTTCATTTCTTTTCTGGCTTGAATAAAAGAACGTGCAGATTTCATTGGGTTATCTCTGTAAACAGGAATATTTAACCGTTTGAAATAAGTTTTAAGAAGTGGGTATTGGAGAATTTCACTTTTTCCGAGATATAAAAACCGTTGTTTAGGAAGAATAGAAGGCAAAAGAAAAATATCTAAGTATGAAGTGTGGTTGGCAACGATAATAAACGGTTCATTCGGTAATTTCGAATTGGTTAACCTTTTTACAGGATAAAACCCCATAATTCGGACCACCCAACTCCAAGTAACAAATATTTTAAACGATGTTTTCTTTCCTTTCTCCGAAAATAAAAAAGGAAAAATAATGGGGTAGAAAATAATTGCAGACGCTAAAAAATAGATTCCGAAATAAATTTTCCAAAGAAGAGAAAGTATATTTTTCAAAAAAGTCATCGTTCAAAAATAAGGATTTATTTCATTCAAAATCGTCTTTGCAATTATTCCTTCCAAAATGCCTAAATTTGTGTAAAAATTAACGAATGGCACGAATACTTACAGGAATTCAAAGTACAGGAACTCCACATTTAGGAAATATTTTAGGGGCAATTGTTCCTGCGATTGAATTGGCTAAAAAAGACGAGAATGATTCTTTTCTTTTTATCGCTGACATGCATTCTTTGACACAAATTAAAGACGGAGAAGAGTTGAAAAACAATACTTTATCCACTGCAGCAACATGGTTGGCATTCGGGATTGACCCTGAAAAAACAGTTTTTTATCGTCAGAGTGATATTCCTGAAGTGACTGAACTAACTTGGTACTTGATGTGTCATTATCCATTTTCTCGTTTGAATTTAGCACATAGTTTTAAAGACAAAGCCGATCGTTTAGAGGATGTAAATGCAGGATTGTTTACTTACCCAATGTTAATGGCAGCAGATATTTTAATTTACGATGCGGAAGTTGTTCCTGTTGGAAAAGATCAGATGCAGCATTTAGAAATGACGCGTGACGTTGCTGCTCGATTCAATAATAGAATGGGAGAAACTTTTGTTCTACCTCAAGATAGGGTACAGGAGAATACAAAGTTAATTCCTGGTACTGATGGACAAAAGATGAGTAAATCGAGAGATAATTTCATCAATATTTTCTTACCAGAGAAGAAACTACGAAAGAAAATCATGTCGATTGAAACAGATTCGCTCGGATTAGATGATAAAAAAAATCCAGATACTTGTAACATATTTGCACTCTATAAATTATTGGCGTCTGAAGAACAAGTTAAAAGTATTCGTTCTAAATATGAGGCCGGTGGGTTTGGATACGGTCATTCGAAACAAGAATTATTTGAATTGATCTTAGATAAATTTTCAAGTCAACGTGAAATTTATGATGAACTTATGGCGCATCCAGAAAGAATTGAAGACGCTTTACAAATAGGTGCAGAAAAAGCAAGAAAAGTTGCCCGTTCAGTTTTAAACAGAGTGCGAGAAAAAGTGGGTTTTTCTACTGTTAACTCCTGATTTTTATTACTTTTACTCTTTAATTTGATAACGCAAACATGAAATTATATAACTTTATTTTAACAATCTTAGTTGGATTGACTCTTTTCTCTTGTACTGAACCTCAAAAAAATGTTGATGAATTGACAGCTCTTGGAGGAAAAAAATACGGTGGAGAATTTCGCTTTATGTCCTATGAGAAGATTGAAAGTTTAGTGTCTATATCATCTGCAGATCAATATTCATCTAGAATTGTTACTCAAATCTACGATCCAATACTAAGAATCAACTACACCTCAATGGATGTGATTCCTGGAATCGCTGAAAGCTATGATGTAAGTGATGATGCTAAAGTGTATACTTTAAAAATAAGAAAAGGAGTGACTTTTCACAAAGATGATTGTTTTGGGAGAAAATTACATGAATTAGATGCTAATGATGTGAAGTTCACCTTAGAAATGGCTTGTTCTCAACTTGAAATGAATAAAATCAGCTATCTTCTCGTAAATCGTATTGAGGGTGCTGAAGATTTCTATAAAAAATCTAAAGAATCTTTACCAAAAGAAGGTGTCAGTGGTATAAAAGTAATCGATAATTATACGATTCAAATTACATTGAAAGAGCCTTTTGCAGGATTTGATAAAATATTATCTCATCCAAGTTTAGGTGTTTATCCGAAAGAAGCATTTGAGAAATATGGAAAAAATCTTGGGTCTCACCCAGTTGGAACAGGTCCTTTTCAATTGGAATCTTTCAATGAGGATAAAATTACTTTAAAAAGAAATGATCATTATTGGAAAAAAGATGATTTTGGAAATCAATTGCCTTTCATGTCTAAAGTAATCATGACTTATGCAAAAGATAAAAAAAGTGAATTTCTGGCTTTCCGTAATTCGGAAGTAGATTTGGTTTTAGAAATTCCAGTAGAAGAAGTGGAACATATTTTAGGAACCTTAATAGAAGCCCAAGATGGAAACAATGTAAAACATAAGGTTGAATCAACTTCTAGTATGAGTATTCACTACATTGGATTAAATAATAACTCTGAAGAGTTTTCTAACATAGATGTAAGAAAAGCATTCAATCTAGCAATTGATAAAAACAAAATTATTAATGAATCTCTTGAAGGAGAAGGGTACGCCTCTCTTCATGGAATTGTTCCTGAAATGGGTAACTATCCAATAAATAAAGTGAATGGTTATAAAATCAACATAGAGAAAGCAAAAAGTTTAATGGCAAAAGCTGGTTTCCCAAACGGTAAAGATTTTCCTGAGATAGACTTTTATGTGGGTGGGGTTGAAGGTTCTAAAACTGACCGCTTGGCTCAAGCTATTGTTCAACAATTGAAGGAAAATTTAAACGTTACCTTGAATATTATTCGTGTGAATTTAGCAGAAAGAGATGAGGCAGTAAAGAATGGTGTAGTTAAATTTTGGTTAGAAGGTTGGTTGGCTGATTATCCAGATCCTGAAAACTTTCTTTCTTTGTTGTACAAGAACAATAAATTCAATTTCAACAACGAAAAATTCTTCAAATGCTACGACAAATCAATCGTAGAAAGTAATGATGAAAAAAGAAATAAATTGTATGTTGAGTGTGACCAAATCATCGTAGATGAAGCCGCAATAATTCCTGTTTTCACAGATGATAATACAATCATGGTGAATGCGCGTGTTCGTAACTTCGAAATCAATGAATTGGAGATGCTTGATTTAACTTCTGTTTTTATTAAAGAGGCTAAAAAGAAATAATCAATCACTGAGAATTTCTCTCAAAATTTCATAAGATTCTAATGTCTTGAATTTAGGGATATGGATGGAGAAATAATTGAGGTAAATACGCAAAGATTCATTTCGAACTTCTTTTTTAGGCAAAGATAATAGGGTTGACTTCTCAATCAATTGAATGAGTAAAAGTACGGATTCTCCTTTAAAAGATCTTAATTCATTGCATAAGCTGTGTTGAAAGTTACCTGTGTCAATGTTAAAAACATTTGCTGACAAATCATTTCTGAGGGGCATTATCCCCAACATATCACTGAAATCAATTAGAAATTGTAGCGGGAATAATTGTACTTCATCATTCTCATTTAATTCGAAAGTATATTTTTTTAATAAATGATAAACGTTTGAATCTGGGTCGCCCGATAGTACACACTTTTGAACAACCTCAGCCATGAAATAAGCAATGGAAGATTTTATCGGATTGAATTGAAAAGTCATTGGAAAGCTTGGGTCAACCTCTGTTAAACTCAACAACTCTTTATTTCTTCCGTAATAAGTTAACTCGGTTGCTGCCATCGGAAGAAGACTGTGCGCCTTTTTTTTGCCTCCTTTAAAGATAAACTTTTGAAGTCCGTTTTTCTCCGTATAAAAAGTCGTTATTAAGCTAGAACTGGAATATGGACTGCGGTGGATTAAAATCCCATAATCAACTGCTTTCATTACCGAACAATCAACACTTTACCTACTTTTCTGCCTTTTCCTTCATTCGCCGCTGTCCAAATCAAATAAACACCGGTTGGTACTTCTTGACCGTCAACTGTTTTTCCATCCCAAGTTGCTGTACCACCATTTGAGGTTGTTTGGTACACCAATTTACCCGCTACATCTGTAATTTTTACATCCGAATCGTATCGAATACCTTGAATGGTAATCACTCCTGAAAATTCTGGTCGAACAGGGTTTGGGAAAACCACAACATTTGAATATTCAGGGTCTTCATAAGTGGCATCTGTGCGGTATGAAACAAGTCCTTTGTCTGTTGTAATAAACAATTCTCCTGTAGATTGGTCCAATGTTAAATCAAGAATATTATTGGAAATAATTGGTGAATTATCCATGGTGTGTTGTTCTAAAATTTCTAACCCATCTGGTGAGAGTAAAATTATCCCTGCATTACTCGTCGCAAACCATTTTCGGTTTCCACCATCCACAACAATATCAGTTATGTTAGTTGCACCAAGAACATATTCTACATTTCCTTCGTACTCAATTTTAATTCTTTGTGCATTATAATCACCTGCAGATGCATCAAACGCCCCATTAGAGTTGTATAGAACAGCAAACCCAGCATCTGTCCCAATCCATATTTCATTATCAAAATCAACAGCAATAGCATTCACTTGAGTAGAAGGTAATGCGCCCGAATAATCTCCAGCATTCAAGAAAACAGACTTATCATCACTTGGATTTGAAATCGTTCCATTGTCATTAAAGCCAAAAACACCTGCGCCACGAACAGAGAACCATTTGTTTCCATTGTAATCAATGGCTAAATCAAAAGTGTGATTCGCTGCCGCAGAGTTTACAGGAAATTGATACCACTGGTGACCCGCTGTATAAACTTTTAAAGGATGTCCTGTATAACCATTCAATACCCACAAATTCCCGTCCTCATCATATTTTAAGTCAGAAACAAGCGATGAACCATTGCCTAAACTCGTGTTTTCAAGTATTGAGTTGTTTACAGTAAATGTATCAGTGACGACACCATTTGCATTCAAAATTGAAAGAGGGATTGAAGAATATGTACCCACAGCAACTTCATTGGTGTTTTTTGGATCAACATCTGCACATAAGAAATCAGCAATACCTGTACCTTGCCACATGGGCATATTAAATCGATCTTTCAATTGCCATTTTTCATCTTCTAAAATATACAAACCCGAAGAATTGAATGTCTGTGTAACATTTGATAAACCGCCACCAGAAACGAGTAGTTTTCCATTGTACCAAGAAGTAGTGTAGACTTTTTTCTTTGGCGGACCGGGAACGTTGATATTCTCAGAAATATAATTTTGCTCAAAATGATTGAGTCCTGAAGACCTATCTGCTATCCAATAAACTCCATTTTGATAGACAATTCCATTTACTCTCGGAACTGCACCTGATGAATAAACATTGATCCCAAAAGATTGAGTAAAATTAACATCATAAAGAAAACTACCAAAATCATAATTAATAGCTAACTGATTATTAACTGTACGAATCGATGTAATTTCCATAGCAAAAGTCTCCATCACCGCTGGAATTATGGTGGAAGAATTAATTTCATAAATAGTATCATTACCATATCCATCTACCTTATAAGTGAGAAATATTTTATCATTCAACGTTTCAATTTCTTTGTAGTAGTTGAGTGTAGATGCTAATACAGGCACACGTGAGTCAATACTCCATTGAGCAGGATCTGCCAAAGCAACATTGTTTATATTTCCGAAATACATTTTTTCTTCTGTAAGGGCGAAAATCGTATCGTTTTTAAAAGCAATATCGATAATCGGAACAAGTCCATTCGTTGGGTAATACGTGTCTTTTACCTCATTATTTACCGGATCAATTTTTACGATGGAAAATCCTGTAGCGAAATACATAAACCCATTGTGTTCAACAATCATGTGAATTTTCTTCGAACCCTGAACTTGTGCCAAACGAATTGCAGGAATGTTTGTCACCCGATTGTTTTGAATTTTGTCAACGTTTCCATTCTCATACCCGATAAAAATCGACTTGTTCGAAGGGAAAACACCTAAACTAGTGATGGTGATGTCAGAAAGAGAATTTACTGCATTCCATATACTCATTTCTTTTGAGGAGAAATCGTATTCTCCTAACCCATTCTCATAAGCAACAAAAACTCGGTCGTTAAGCACCACAACATCAATTGCTTCTGCTGTTGAAAGGTGAAAACGCCACTGTCCTGTTCCAACTTGAGCAGAAAGTACATGCGTCAATAAAATAAAAATAAGAAGTAGTCGCATTGCGTAATATTTAGTTTCTCTCATTAAACGTTTATTGTCCAAAAATATTGGATTTTTTCAAATAAAATCGCTTCAACACTCATTTAAAAGTACTTTCCAAAAATTCGGATAACTTTTACTCACCGAATCTTCATCGATAATTGTCAATCCATTCTCTGTTAAAATTGATGCAATCGCTCCCGACATAGCAATCCTATGGTCGTTATTTGCATGTATCTCTCCTGAATTCAACGTTCCATCTCCATGAATTATCATTGTATCGTTCTCTTCTTCAATTTTCAATCCTAGCTTCCCAAATTCTTTGATTAAAACAGCACCTCGATCACTTTCTTTGTGTTTCAAACGATGCACACCTTTGATTTTTGATATCCCTTTAATCGATGCAGCTAGAACTACGAGAATGGGAAATAAATCCGGGCAATGCGTAGCATCAAAATCGAAAGGATGATGTTCTTGTTTACTTTTATGAATCACTAAACCATCAGCTTTCCATGAAAAACGACCTCCAATTTGAGAAATTACTTCGAGAATTGCTTTATCTGCTTGAAAAGACTTTGGGTTTAAATTGTCAATGAAAATTTCTCCTTTAATGAGACCATACACCACCCAGAATGCTGCTCCACTCCAATCGCCTTCTACAGAAATTGAGTTTTGGATAGAATGATATTTTTGATTTCCTTTTATTTCATAACGTTGATAATTCTGATGTTCGACAACCACTCCAAACTGTTTTAAAATAGCCAACGTGATGTCGATGTATGGGGTAGATTTAGAATTATGAACGGTTAGGATAGAATCTTCTTCACACAGAGGTAAAGCCATTAAAAGTCCAGAAATGTATTGAGAACTCAATGAGCCGTCCACGGTATATTCCCCTCCTTTTAATTTTCCATTCATTCGCAGGGGTAAAAATCCGTTATTTAGTTGAACCTTTACACCCATTTTAGGCAGAAAATCGGTAAAGTCTGTCAAAGGTCTTTGCAAAAGAGAACCTTCTCCGTTAATATTAAATTCTCCTCCAAAAGTTGAGGCGATTGAGGTTGTTAATCGAACACCTAAACCAGACTCACCACAATTTAAAGTCCGATTACACTCATGTTTTCTTGGAGAAAGGTAAATTTTATTTTCATTCATTCTGAGTTCTGCTCCCAATTGTGTTACAACATTAAGCATAGCTAGCACGTCATCACAGTCTCCTACATTTTCTATTTCAATAGAATGTTCAGCCATAGCTGCAGCGAGAAGAATTCGTTGAGCATAACTTTTAGAAGGCGGAGCAACAATCGTCTGTTTTTCGATATGATTGGGGACAAAAACAGCCATTAATCATTCATTATTTTGGTTTGAATACGCACGGATTCTTTATGAATTACTTTTAGAATATGATCGATGAAATCAGGATTAAGATTGAGATGTTCTCCCATTTCTTTTCGGCTTTTCAGAATTTCAAACCATCTTTCAGGTTGTAAAATGGTCGTGTTATTCTCCTTCTTGTATTCACCAATTTCAGAAATAACAGCCAATCTTTTGGAAAGAATTTCTAAAATCTGTTGGTCAATTCCATCAACTTGATTCCTTAACTCATCAAGGATAGAAATGAAATCAGGATTATTGGAGTTTTTTTCTCGCACAACGAGTTGATTGAGAATTTCATGCAAACGTTTTGGTGTAACTTGTTGTTCAGCATCACTCCATGCAATTTTTGGAGAATGGTGCGTTTCAATCATCAATCCCGACATATTCATGTCCAATGCTTTCTGCGAAATAAATTGAATTAAATCTCTTTTCCCTCCGATATGACTTGGGTCGCAAATAATTGGTAAGTCCGGGAAAATCCGCATCAAGTCGATTGGAATACCCCATTTAGGGTCATTTCTAAACTTTGTTTTCTCATAGGAAGAAAATCCACGATGAATCGCAGCGATATTTTCGTTACCAGCAGCTTTAATTCTTTCAATTGCTCCCACCCAAAGCTGAAGGTCTGGATTGATGGGGTTTTTTATCATAACAGGAACATTTACCCCTTTCAAAGCATCAGCAATTTCTTGTACTGAGAATGGATTTACGGTTGTTCTTGCGCCAATCCATAAAACGTCAACTCCTTTTTTGAGTGCTAATTCAACATGTTTTGCATTGGCAACCTCTGTTGTGACAAGAATATTAAACTCACGTCCAGCATTTACCAACCAATCTAACCCTTCTTCACCGACACCTTCAAAGTTGCCTGGACGAGTTCTTGGTTTCCAAATTCCAGCACGAAGCAAATCGATTTTTCCAATCTCGGCAAGTTCTTTTGTTGTTTCAAACAATTGTTCTTCCGTCTCTG